>NZ_JBSFKI010000032.1:0-112656 GCF_053598475.1 Kitasatospora sp. NPDC001119 | reverse complement strand
GGACGCGGCAATGACATGACAGCCACACCCGGCATCCCTGGGTGCCCTGATCTTACGAATGACCAGAACGATCCCACGAAGAAAGGTATGGAAGGGCATGCGCGGCCAGTTGCGCCGACTCACGGCATTGGCGGTACCCGTCTACGCGGAGCTGCTGTCCGGGGTGATCGCCTCGGTGATCGGGGCCCTCTGGGTGGCCGGTCTCGGCGGGGCCGCGGTCGCCGCCGTCACCCTGGCCGGCACCGTCGAGAACCTGCTGCTCGGCCTGGTCCTGGTGGTCGCCTCCGGCACCAGCGTCAGGCTCTCCCACGCCCTCGGTGCCGGCGACCACGCCGAAGCCGCCCGGACCACCCGCGCGGCCTGGCGGCTCTGTGCCGCCGTCAGCGCGGCGCTCGCCGTCCCCGGCTTCCTGCTGCGCGACCGGCTGGCAGGCGCCTTCCTGGACGGCGAAGCCGCCGAACAGGCCGCCGGTTACCTCGCCGTCGCGTTCCCGGCCTTCGCGCTCTTCGTCGGCCAGCGCGTCGCCGACGAGCTGTTCAAGGGCGCGGGCGACACCCGCACCCCGATGCGGATCGCCCTGCTCTCCAACGCGCTGCTGCTCCTCCTCGACCCCCTGCTGATCCTCGGCCCGGGGCCGCTGCCCGCCCTCGGCGTGCCGGGCGCCGCCCTGGCCCTGGTCCTCTCCCGGGCGATCGCCCTCGCCGTCACCCTGCGAGTGCGGCGCGGGCGGCGACTACGGAAGCCGGTGAGACGCGAGGAACCGCAGCCGCAGGACCCCGGCGGCACCGGGGGAGCGGGCGCGGCGGCGGTACGGATCCTGCGCGCGGGCGCACCGTTCGGTCTGGACTTCACCGCCCGGATGGCCGTCGGAACCGCCCAACTCGGCCTGGTCGCGGGCTTCGGCGTCGCGGCGGTGGCCGGCTACGGCCTCGGCTACCGCGTCCTGCTCGTCGCCACCATGGCCTTCTACGCCCTGCGCCAGGCCGCCGCGATCGAGGCGGCACGGCTGACCGGCGCGGGAGAGGTCGCCGCGCTGCACACCCTGCGCCGCGCCACCGGACGCCTCGCCGCGCTGCTCGGTGGGGTGGCGGCGCTGCTCGCCGTCACGCTCGCCGTGCCGCTGACCGCGCTCTTCACCGAGGACCGGGCGGTGGCCGCGCAGTCCGTCGGCTTCCTGCGCTCGGCGGCCCTCTACCTGCTGCCGTACGCGCTGGTGGTGGCGGTCGGCGGAGTGCACCAGGCGGCGGGCGCCGGGCGCCCGCTGGTGGTCTCCGTCCTGCTCGGTCTCGGGACCCAACTCGCCGCCTCGGCGGCCCTGTCCGGGCCGCTGGGGGTGTCGGGGGTGTGGCTCGGGCCTGCGGTGGGCGCGGCCGTGCAGCTCGCGCTGCTCGCCACACTGACACGGTCGCGGAGTCCGCGGGGGACTGTCGGTGGTGTGTGCCAGGGTGGGGGCCATGGCACACACCCCGGACGGGCGGCCGATCCCGCCCCCGCACACCGATGAACGCACCACGCTGGAGAACTGGTTGGACTTCCAGCGGGCCACGCTCGCCCGGAAGGCCGACGGCCTCGACGACCACCAGGTGCGGCTGGCGTCCGTCCCACCGTCCACGATGACCCTGCTGGGCCTGGTTCAGCACCTCGCCGAGGTCGAACGCACCTGGTACCAGCGGGTGTTCGCCGGGCAGGACGTCCCGCCGGTGTACGGCGCGGACAACGCCGACGGCTACGGGCTGGACCCGGCGCGCGGGATGGCCGAGGCGCTGCGGGACTGGCAGACGGAGGTCGACCGGGGCCGGGAGCTGACCGCGGACAAGCCGCTGGAGGCGGCCGGCCCGCTCTCCCCGCAGGTCGCCGCGGTGATCGGCGCGGACAGCGTCTCGCTGCGCTGGATCCTGGTGCACCTGATCGAGGAGTACGCCCGCCACAACGGCCACGCCGACCTGCTCAGGGAGTCCGTCGACGGCGCCACCGGGGTGTGAACCAAACCGGGGTCTGACGGCACGGGCGCTGTTCACCGCCGGCCGGCGGCCTCCGGCCGCGCGCCCGACGCCGGACTGGCGGCCCGGTCGGCAGCCCCACCGGCCGTCGGTCCGGCCGCCCGTCCGGGCAGCCGCGCGGCGAGCAGCGTCCCCGCGGCCTGACGTCCTCCCGGAGTGAAACGCAGCGGACGGGCGGAGGTGAGTCCCCGGGAAAGGTCGAGGACCTTGTCGCGGGGTTCATTGCGCCGCTGTCCGCGTCGCTATCCCGGCGACGCGGGCGGGCCGAGTTCGGCGGGTGTGGTGCGGCGGCGCCCGAACGGCCAGACCCGGAGGCGTCGTTGTCTCGGAGCGTTGTCTGCTTGCCGAAGCTCGGCGTATCGGATGAGCGACTCCGGACTCGCCGTGCGGACCCAGACCGGGGCGCCGATCAGGATGCGCTCCGTGCCGACCAGCCCCTCATCGTGGAAGGTCCAGCGCCCGGGGTCGAGGACGATGTCCTCGTAGATCACGGCGAACCACTCGCAGCGGTCTGCGGAGCCGAGGGTGAACCCACGAGTCCAGGGGCGGCCTGCGTGCTCTTCATCGGGGCGTGAACTGCCCTGGTACAGGGCGATCTTCAGCGCTTCGACGGCCAGAGCCTGCGAGTCGCCCCAGAAGGACTCCGGATCAGCGCGTCGGGCCTCCAGCAGGTTCGACACCGCGAACCACGCCGACGAGGACCACCCGCTCTCCGGCGCGTCGGACGCTCTGAAGTGGGGCGTGTTGTCGAGGCTGCCGAACAGGACCAGGTCGACTCGCTGCCCGCTGGAACTGTGGGTCCGGGTGTGAAGCAGTAGACCCTGGTCCCGGGCAGGCCCGCCGATGAAGCGCGCGAACTCGACTCGGCCGACGCCTTCGGCGAACTGGGCGGGCGGCGGCGAGTCGAAGGTCACCGCTGTCTGCGGGCCCAAGGCCTTGCGGATGCGGATCGCCATCTCCCGGCGGTCCGGCTCCTTGGCCGGCGGAGCCGCCGACACCTGCGGTACAGGGGCACCACCGACCGATGACGGCATGCCAACCGAGGTCAGCGTCCACTTCCCGAGCGAGATCCCGTTGTCGCCGGCCAGACCGCGCACCTGTCGGTCGGACCAGTACAGGAACCTGCCGACGTCATCCTGGCGAGCCACCGGAACTCCTTCTTGTGCTGCGCGAGGCCTCCGTGTCGCGCAGTGCGTTGGCGGGAGCGGCGGATTCGAGTCGAGCTGCAGGCCTCCCCGCTCCCGGGACGGTACCAGGAGGGCAGGGCCCTGCGGCCCAGTATCCGGGGCGGCCATCCGCAACAAGGGCGCTGAGTGTGGCTGTGTCACCGGTCTGCGGCCGACCCGGCTGTGCTGCCGCGCCTTGCGCACCCAAGTGATCATGAAAGTGCCGTTCCCCGAGCGCGTTTGAACGGGTCGGACGGGACGGCGCCGGTGATGCTCGCGGCCAGGACGAGCCCCCGGTGGTGCCGTGGCGGGTTCATCGAGGGGAGGGGCCGAGGTGGGCGTCCAGCGTGGCGCGCAGCAGTGGCTCGACGGAGTCGTCGCCGGTGATGAGGCGCAGGCTGCCCCAGGTGCGCAGTTGGGCGAGGCCGTGCAGATTGGACCAGAGGGCGGCGGTGGCGGCGGCCGGATCGTCGGACTCCGGGTGCACCTCGGTGACCAGGCCGACGAAGGTGAGGAACAGCGGCAGGGTGGTGCGGCGAAGTTCGATGCCGCTGCCCTCCAGCAGGTCGTGACGGAACATCAGCTCGAACATGCCGGGGTTGGCGGCCGCGAAGCCGAGGTAGGCGCGGGCGAGCGCGTCGAGGCGGCCAGTTGCGTGTGGACAGTGTCTACTCGCGGCCGCGCCGATGCCCGGGCAGAATCGATCGCGTGACCGATCACGTGGACGAAGGCGGCGAGCCGGCCTGCTGGCTGGACCGGGTGTGCCCCGAGTGCGGACGGTTGCGCGAGCGGACCGGCCCGGGCCCCTGCGAGAACTGCGGCACGGACGGCACGGACGGTGTGGACGCGCAGGACGACGGGCAGGGCGACGGGGGCAGGCAACTGCGACCGACCCCGGCCCGGCCGGGGTCAGCCGGGCCGGCGCCCCGCGGAGCCGCCGCTACTGGGGCGGCTGGTCGCGGAACTGGTTCTTGAGCTGCTCCTGGGCGGCGTCGACCTGCCCGCTGTACTTGCCCTCGGTGCGCTGGTCGACGGCGTCGCCCGCCTTGTCGACGGCCTTGTCGGCCTGGTCCTCGTGGCCCTTCAGCAGGCTCTTGAGCTTATCCATCATGGACATCTGGTCACACTCCTGGATGAGACGCCCCCACCCCTCCAATATCGCCGCGTGCGCTGCGGTCCGCATCCCGCAAGGTGTGCGTAAAGGCTTGGCAACGGGATTCCGATCATGTCCAATCATGACCCTCACGGCCCGTCGGAAGGAGTCGCCCTGATGCTGCGCACCCGTCGCTCCACCTCGCCGCTCGACCGTTCCACCTCCTCGCCCGCCCGTTCCACCCCGTACGCCACCTCCCCAGGACGCCCGCGAACCGCCGCCACCCGGCGGAGTGCGGGCGCCGCCCTGACCGTCGCCGCCCTGGTCGCCCCGCTGCTGCTGGCCGGCGCCGGCAGCGCCTCGGCCGACCCGGACCCGGCGCGCAAGGGCGCCAAGCTGGCCTCCCGGCTGGTCGAGGCGAGCAGCGCCCGGGACGCCCGGGCCACGCTGGCCGCGCTCCAGCTGATCGCGGACCGCAACGGCGGTATTCGGCCGGCCGGTTCGAAGGGGCACGACCAGTCCGCGCAGTACGTCTACGAGCAGGCGCGGCGGGCCGGACTCAACGTGTCCAAGCAGGAGTTCGTCTACACCTACTTCGAGGCCCGCTCCGAGCACCTCGACGTGGTCTCCCCGAAGGCCGAGTCGGTGCCGGTGATCGCCATGACGTACTCGGTGAGCGGTCCGGAGGCGGGCCTGACCGCGGACCTGGCGGTCGCTCCGGTCGGCGCCACCACCGGCTGCACGCCCGCCGACTACCCGGCGGGGGCCTTCACCGGCAAGATCGCCCTGATCCGGCGCGGCGGGTGCAGCTTCGCCGAGAAGCAGGCCGCCGCGGCCGGCGCGGGGGCGGCCGGGGCGATCATCTACAACAACACCGAGGGCAGCCTCAACGGGACGCTCAGCGAGCCGACGGCGGGGAGGATCCCGACCGGCGGGATCACCGAGGCCGCGGGCGAGGCGCTGGCCGCCCAGGCCGCCGCCGGGCCCGTCCGGGTGACCCTGGACATCCGCACCTTCATGGAGCAGCGCAAGACCTGGAACGTCATCGCCGAGACCCGCGGCGGCGACCCGAACCACACCGTGATGGTCGGCGCGCACCTCGACTCCGTCCCCGAGGGGCCGGGCATCAACGACAACGGCTCCGGCACGGCCGGAATCCTGGAGGTCGCGAAGAACCTCAGCGTCCACCCGGTGAAGAACAAGGTCAGGTTCGCCTGGTGGTCGGCCGAGGAGTTCGGCCTCAAGGGCGCCGAGAAGTACGTGAACTCCCTCTCCGACGCGGAGAAGAAGAAGATCAGCCTCTACCTCAACTTCGACATGATCGCTTCCCCCAACTACGCGCAGTTCGTCTACAACGGCTCCGGTAGCGCCGGCGGGGACGCGGGCCCCGAGGGCTCGGCCCAGCTGGAGCGGGACATCAACGGCTACCTGGAGGGCCGGGGCCTGCCGCACGACCCGACCGCCTTCGACGGCCGCTCCGACTACGGTCCGTTCATCGACGCGGGCATCCCGGCCGGCGGCACCGACACCGGTGCCGAGAAGGTCAAGTCCCCGGAGCAGGCGGCCCGTTACGGCGGCACGGCCGGCGTCGCGTACGACCCGTGCTACCACAAGGCCTGCGACAACCTGGGCAACATCGACATGGGCGCCTTCGACGTCAACATCGACGTGATCGCGAACGCCGTCGGCACCTACGCCTGGGACCTCTCCTCGCTGCACCGGCCCGTCCCGGCCCAGCGCCCGGCCGCGAAGGCGGCGCCCGGCGCCGGCGCGACGGGTATCGGCGGCACCAACGGCGACCGCTCCCACGGCGTGGCGGCCTGACGCCCGGGTGGGCCCACCGCCACCCCTGGCCGGCGGGCCCACCCGACCGCCGTACGCGACTGCTCCATCCGGGACCTCCCTCCGTCATCGCCCCTGGTGGCCACGGGTGCCGTCACCGTAGCGGAGACCGCTGACAAATCCGGCCGCGGGCCGGTACGGTGCCGCGCGGGGCGCATCCGCCGAGACCCGGTGGGTGCGCCGAGCACGGTCCTGACACCATGGGACCGAGATCACGACACCGTGACACCCTCGGAGGAGTCAGCAACATGAGCACGCACTACGACGTCGTCGTCCTCGGCGCGGGCCCGGGCGGCTACACCGCCGCCGTCCGTTCGGCCCAGCTGGGGCTGAAGGTCGCGGTCATCGAGGCCAAGTACTGGGGCGGCGTCTGCCTCAACGTCGGCTGCATCCCCTCCAAGGCCCTGCTGCGCAATGCCGAGCTCGCCCACATCTTCACCAAGGAGGCCAAGACCTTCGGCATCAAGGTCGAGGGCCAGGTGACCTTCGACTTCGGCGAGGCCTTCCGGCGCAGCCGGTCGGTGGCCGACGGCCGGGTCAAGGGCGTCCACTACCTGATGAAGAAGAACGGCATCACCGAGTACGACGGCTGGGGCACCTTCGTCGACGACCACACCCTCCAGGTGGCGCTCAGCGGCGGCGGCTTCGACGTCGTCACCTTCGACCACTGCGTCATCGCCGCCGGTGCCACCACCCGCCTGCTGCCCGGCACCAGCCTGAGCGACCGCGTGGTCACCTACGAGGAGCAGATCCTCACCGAGCAGCTGCCGGAGAGCATCATCATCGCGGGCGCCGGCGCGATCGGCGTCGAGTTCGCCTACGTGCTGCACAACTACGGCGTGAAGGTCACCATCGTCGAGTTCCTGGACCGCGTGGTGCCGCTGGAGGACGTCGAGGTCTCCACCGAACTGGCCAAGCAGTACCGCAAGCTGGGCATCGAGGTGCTGACCTCCACCCGGGTCGAGTCGATCGACGACAGCGACCCGAACGCCAAGGTGCGGGTCACCGTCACCAAGGACGGGCAGCAGCAGGTGCTGGAGGCCGACAAGGTGCTCCAGGCGATCGGCTTCGCGCCGCGGGTCAACGGCTACGGCCTGGAGAACACCGGGGTCAAGCTCACCGACCGCAACGCCATCGCGGTGGACGGCCGCGGCCGCACCAGCGTCGAGCACATCTTCGCGATCGGCGACGTGACCGCCAAGCTGATGCTCGCGCACGCCGCCGAGACGATGGCCGTGATCGCCGCCGAGACCATCGGCGGGGCGGAGACCATGGAGGTCGACTTCGCCATGATCCCGCGCGCCACCTACTGCCAGCCGCAGATCGCCTCCTTCGGCTACACCGAGGCGCAGGCCCGCGACCTGGGCTACGACGTCAAGGTCGCCAAGTTCCCGTTCACCGCCAACGGCAAGGCGCACGGGCTCGGCCACCCGATCGGCTTCGTCAAGGTCATCAGCGACAGCACCCACGGCGAGCTGCTCGGCGCCCACCTGATCGGCCCCGAGGTCACGGAGCTGCTGCCGGAGCTGACGCTGGCCCAGCAGTGGGACCTGACCGTCCACGAGGTCGCCCGCAACGTGCACGCCCACCCGACCCTGGGCGAGGCGGTCAAGGAGGCCATCCACGGCCTCGCCGGTCACATGATCAACATGTGACGCGCCCTCCCCGAGCGCACGCCGCGCCCCCGTCGAGCGACCGCTCGGCGGGGGCGCGGCGCGGTTCCGCCCAAGGGTCCGGGGTGCTGGAAAGGGCCCCGTGGCCGTCAGGCGTGCCCGGCGATCAGGCCGAGCCGGCCGTCGAAGCGGCGGTAGAGCACCCGGCCCCGGCCGCTGACCGGGTGGGCGAAGAACAGGAACGGCAGCTCCGCGCCCGCCAGCCGGTCGACGGCCTGCGCCTCCGTCAGCCGGGGCGCGCCGTGCGGGCTGAGGGTGATCGGCGAGGTCCGGCGGCCGGGCGGACCGGCGGGGACGGTACGGGCGAGGCGGTAGCCGGTCGGGCCGACCCGGTAGACCACGGCGTCGGTCTCGGTCGCCGGATCGGTGAACAGGTGGATGTCGTAGTCCATCGCGTCCATGGTCCGGGCGGCGGCCGCCGGCGAGCACCACACCAGCGAGGGCTCCTTGCGGCGGACCACCCGGAGCTCGCGGACGGCCCCGCCGCCCGGCCCGCCGGAGGCCCGCCCACCGGAGTCCGGCGCACGGTGGCCCGGCCAGGGGCGCGGTGACCAGGCCCCGGTGACGGCCCTGATCCTGCCGCGCAGCGCGTCGCTCACCCGGTCGATCGAGTCGCCCAGCCCGGCCGCGGCCTCCTGGACGCGGATCCGCCGACCGTCCACCTCGGCGTTCACCTGCGCCAGCACGCCCCCGGCCACGGCCGCGAGCCGGACCCGCAGGGCCTCCACCAGCGTCCCGACCCCCGGAGTCGCCGCCGCGGCGGCCACCCGGGCCCGCGTCTCGGCCAGGACCTCGCCGGTCAGCCCCTCGAACGCCCTCACCGTGACCAACTCGCCCATCCCCAGGCCCTTCCACTCCCAGCCGGCGCATACCGGCGACCAGGATCCCGGGCCCCCGGCCGCGCGGCCAGGGCCCAACGGCCCCACTGCGGGGGGCCGGGCGGACCAGCCGGGCGGTGGGGAGGGCGACCCGTGTCGCCGGTGAACGGGATGGGAGAGGCACCGTGCCCGGGCTGGTAGGCGCCGGCACGGGGGAGCGCGGCGCGCTGCGGTGGCGGCTGCTGACGGCGGACCGGGGGCCCGACGACGAGCCGGGCCTGTGACGAACAGGCGCCGCGCCCTCACTCGCCAGGCCGGCCGCCCCCGCCCGGTTCCGGGCGCCGACCCCGGTCCGCTCCGCGGCCGGTCCGGTCGCCCGCCGCAGCGGCCTGCGCCCCCGGGAGGTCGGGCGTGCCGCGGGTGCGCAGCTCGCCGAGCACCGCCCAGCCGACCGACACCACCGGCACCGCCACCACCGCGCCCAGGACCCCCGCCAGCACCGCGCCGCCGGCCACCGACACAGCGATCACCACCGGGTGGATGCGGACGGACCAGCTGAGCACCAGCGGATGCAGCAGATGCCCCTCGATCTGGCCGATGACCACGATCAGCGCGAGCACCAGCAGCGCGATCACCGGCCCCCGGGCGGCGAGCGCGACCACGGCGGCGACCGCCAGGGCGATCGGGGAACCGATCAGTGGGATGAGGGTCGCCGCGAACTCCAGCACCATCAGCGGCAGGACCAGCGGCACCCGCAGGATCGCCAGCGCGATGCCCACCAGCACCGCGTTGGAGGCCGCCACGATCAGCACGCCCCGGGTGTAGCCCGCGAAGGTGAGCCAGGCGGCGCGGCCGGCGCGGTCCCAGGCCGAACGGCTCCGGACCGGCAGCTGCCGCTGCGCCCAGGCCCACATCCGGTCGCCGGAGTGCAGGAAGAACACCGAGCAGAACACCGCGAGGGCCAGCCCGGTGACCAGCTCGACGATCCGGCCGGCGCCGCTCAGCGCGGTGCTGAGCAGGGTGGAGCGGTGGGCCGAGATGAAGGCGCCGATCTTGGCCCGCAGGTCGGTGACGGTGCCGGGCCGCAGGTGGAAGGGGGCGCCGGTGAGCCAGTGGTCGATCCGGGAGAGGCCGCCGCGCAGCTCGTTGCCCAGCCGGCCCCACTCGTCGGCGACGGTGGTGCCGACCAGCGCCAGCACCCCGCCGACGACCGCGAGGGCGCAGAGGAGGACGACCAGGACGGCGAGCGAGCGCGGCGTCACCCGGGCCAGCAGGTCGACCGGCGGGCGCAGCACGGAGGTGATCACCAGCGCCACGAACAGCGCGACGACCGGCAGTTCGAGCCGGGCGAGGACGTCGACGACCAGGTAGGCGGCGAGCCCGAGCAGCACCAGCCGCCAGGTGTACCCGGCCGTCGTCCGCAGTCCGGAGGGGACGTGCTCCCCGGACGGATACGGGTCGGGGCCCGGGCCCGGAGCCCCCGCCCGGATCCGGCGCGCCGACACCCGGGGGCGGCGGCTGCCCAGCGGCACGGGCCGCCGGTCCGGTCCGGCGCCGTTCACTCCCACGGGCGGTCTCCTCGGGCTCGGCCGGGTGTCGTCCTCTCACGTCACGATGACCCATACCGTGACGGTTCGCCCTGCGGCGCCGCCGGGTCCCGTCACCCGGACAGCGGCATGCCGGCCGCGTCGCTGTGCGGGCGCACCGGGCCCGGGCAGACACGGGAACGGCGCCGGTCACCCCGGGAAGGGCAATGGTCCTCCGTGTACAAGCGGCCGGATGAGGGGAGAATCCATGGCGCAGGGAGGGGGGAGAAGGAGGCCGAGATGAAAAGCCTCACCCGCCGCTACGCGGTGACGCTCCCCGGCCCGATCGGCGGGCACGCTCCACCGTCCGTCGTCGTCGTGTACGAGACGCAGGCCGTGGGGCCCGGCGGGGGCCTGGTCTGGGAGAGCTCGGACGGCGACCTTCGGGTGGAGATCACCGGCGGAGTGGCCACCGTTCTGGCGGCTCCCGCGATCGGCAGTCGGCACCCGTGCCTGATGGCGGTGCCGCTGCCGTGAGCACCTCGTCGTGAACCGTGAGCACGTCGTCGTGAACACGTGGGCCGTGAGCGCGTGGTCGTGGGCAGGTGGCCGAGCGCACACGGCCACGACGCGTGTCGAGAGGAAGAGGAAGGCGACGGAGGGCGGAGGTCGCAACGACAAGGTCACCGAGCGCTGGCGGCCAAGGCCTCGCGCACGGTGACCAGGCAGGGGTCGCAGTACCGGTCCGGTCCGGCCGCACCGGCGCCGTCGCCCACCGGGACGACGCGCTGGGAGGGCTCCAGGAACCGCCCGCACAGCGAGGAGCTCGCGTCGTCCTTGGCCACCACGTGCCACACCACGGCGGGTGGGGAGACCGCCGGGTCGTGCTCGGCCCACATCTCGTACACGGCGCTACCTCCGGATCGCTGGGGGCTCGGTGACTCCATGCAAACCCGCGGTCTGCCGAACGGCCACCGGGCCAGACCCGGTGGGATGGTTGAGGCGCCGGCGACGGTTGGGCGGGCGACGGTCGGGGGCCGCACGCTCAGTCCCGCCGGTCGGGGCCCGGGTGTCCTGGAGGCCCGGGAGGCCTGATTCCCGAGGCCGTGGTCCCCGGAGCAGAGGTCCCCGGGTCCGTGGTCGTCGGGGTGCCGGCCCGGTCGGCCCGGTCGCGGCCCTGGCCGGCGGCCAGGCGGCGCCGGATCACCAGCAGGTCGAGCGCGGTGATGCCGGCGAACCCGGCGCACAGGGCGGCGAAGAAGGCGTAGGTCCCCTGGTTGGGTGCGGGGCCCGGGCCGGCCAGCCCGGCCAGCACGGCGAACGCCACCGCCCCGCCGAGGAACAGGACGAGGAAGACCCGGGAGAGCACCCGCCGCAGCTCCAGGTCCGAACGGGCGGTCACCGGCTTGGTGCCCCGGCGCACCGTCTCCTGCGGCCGGAGCTGGGGCATCGTCCGGCCGGGGCCCTGCGGGGTGTGCGGGAAGTCGTGGCGCTCGCCGCTCCGGCGGCGGGCCCCGCCCGCGTGCGGCAGGTCTGGGCTGGGTCGTACGGCCATGACGGCCCCCGAACGGATTCGGCCGGTTGTGTTCCGTCGGCGCGCCTACCCGGTTCCGGCGCCGGCACACGCCCGCGGAGCACCCGCCCGCACCGGCTCGCCGATGCCCACCGCCGCCCGTCGCCCGTCGCCCGTCGCCCGCCGCCCGAGCCCCGAAGCCCGGCGGATTCGGCCGCTGTTCACCGGGGCATGGCCCGCCCGATGATCTCCGACCAGTCCCGGTCCCTACCGTCAGGGCCCACACCACTTCCGGGAGCGAACATGCACGACAACCAGGCGACCGAGCACGAGTGCGGCTGCCCGCGGACGGCCGACCTCGACGGGGAGGGGCCGGCCGCGGACAGTCGGCGCCGGTTCCTGCGCGGGGCCGGTCTGCTGGGCGCGGGGGTCGGCACCGCCGGGCTCGGTCTGCTCGGCGCGGTGCCGGCGCAGGCGGCCGGGCCCGAGGCGGCGGGCGCTGCGGGTGCGGCCGTGAAGGCGCCCAAGAAGGGCAAGGGGAAGGGGCGGTGGCAGCCCGATCCGGACGCCCGGCAGTTCACCGTCGTGGTCATGCCGGACACCCAGTACCTGTTCGACCAGGACCGGATCCACCCGGCGCCGCTGGAGGCCTCGGTCCGCTACGTGCTGGACGGCGGGGTCAACCGGGAGGACGGGACGGACGACAACATCGTCTTCCTGGCCCACCTCGGCGACGTCACCGAGAACGGCCTGGCCGTCGAGTACGCCGCCGTCACCAAGGTGTTCGGCCTGCTGGACGACGCGGGCGCCGCCTACGGCGTGCTCGCGGGCAACCACGACGTCCGCTCCTCGACCGACGACCAGCGCGGCACCACCCCGTACCTGGAGACCTTCAGCAAGGCCAGGGCCGCCCGCACCTCCGGCTACCGCGGCTCCAGCCCGGACGGCTACAACACCTGCCACGTGTTCCGGGCGGCGGGCCGCGACTGGATGGTGCTCTCGCTGGACTGGCGGCTCTCCGACGCGGGCTTCGCCTGGGCGAACGGGGTGATCGCGGCGAACCCCAAGCTTCCGGTGATCCTGACCACCCACGACCTGGCGCACGCCGACGACGGCGGCCGCGCCGAGCTGTCCGACAACGGGAAGCGGCTCTGGGAGCGGCTGATCGACGGCAACGACCAGATCTTCCTGACCGTCAACGGGCACTACTGGCCGCCCGGGCGCACCGTGCTGCGGAACAGGGCCGGCCACGACGTGCACGTCCACATCACCAACTACCAGGACCGCTACTACGGCGGCGCGGCGATGATCCGGGCGTACCGATTCGACCTCGACCGCGGCACCGTCGACGTGTCGACCTTCTCGCCGTGGATCCAGCAGATCGCGGCCGAGGAGCGCAACGCGCTGGCGGCCCAGCACGTCGAGCTGACCTCGGACGTGGACCGCTTCTCGCTCGCGATCGACTTCGAGCGCCGCTTCGCCGGCTTCGCGCCCGTCCCGCAGCGCCCGGCGCGCCGGGCGGGCGAGCTGCTGGTCCGCGACACGGTGGCCTACTGGCGGTTCGACAACGGCGGTGCGGACGGTGCGGCCGTCGCCCCGCAGCAGGTCGTCAAGGACCTGAGCGGGCAGGGCAACGACCTGCTCTGGCAGAGCGCCCCGGGCACGCCCGACGGCGCGCTCAGCTGGTCCGCCGAGCACCACCCGGACCAGCCGGGCCACGGCAGCCTGCTGTTCAGGGGCACCCGCTCGCCGGTCCGCGGCGGCTACCTGCAGACGGTGCCCACCGCGCCGGTGAACCGGGAGACCTTCGAGCGCGGGTTCACCGTCGAGGCCTTCTTCAAGCTGCCCGCCGACTGGGACTCCGCGCAGAGCCGCTGGTCCGCCCTGCTCAGCCGCTGGGGGACGAGCGCCGAGGCGGGCAGGAGCGGGCCCGGGACGGACGCCGACGAGCCGGTCGTGACGCTCAGCGTCTCCGAGGCGCCGGCCCTCCAGTGGTGCGTCTACCCGCTCAACCAGACCGGGGCGTCCACCTGTTGGGGCCACCAGCTGCCGCTGGACCACTGGTGGCACGTCGCGGTGGTCAACGACGGGAGGCTCAGCCGGATGTATGTCGACGGCTGCGAGGTGGCGCGCAACCCGGCGACGCCCGCGGTCGGGCTGACCACGTTGGGACGGCCGTGGATGCTGGGCGGCTACGCGTACGCGGGGGTGCTGGACAAGGTCTTCCACGGGTACATCGGGGACGTCCGGATCGTGAAGCGGGCGCTGCGGGTGGGCGAGTTCATGACCGCCTGACCCGCGCTCCCGCGCGGTACGGACACCGCCGGGCCCTGGTAGGGGCCCGGCGGTGCGGTCGTTTCCGGGACGGCGAACGGCGAACCGGTGAAACGGCGAACGGCTGACGGCGGACGACCGTGCCGGAGCCGTCAGCCGAGCAGGGTGGCCTCGACCCCGGCGAGCACCGCCGCCAGGCCCTGCTCGAAGCCCTCGTCGAAGTCCTGGAACATCACCCGGCCCGATTCGGCGGCCAGCGGGTGGGCGGCCAGGCGCTCGGCGCGGGCGTCCAGGTCGTAGCCCTCCTCGCCGTCGAAGGGGTTGGGGCCCATCGCCTGCTCCTCGATGACGTAGCCGATGGTGTAGCTGTAGGCGGTCTGCCAGGCGCGGGCGGCGGCCACCGGGGTGAACCCGGACTCGACCAGCAGGCGCAGCCAGGTGTCCAGTTCGGCCGCGTAGCCGGTGTCGGTGAACCGGGAGCCGCTGTAGACCTTCGCGCCGTCGCGGTAGCGCAGCAGCTCGGCGCGCAGGGTGCGCATGGTCCGCAGGTAGGTCTCCCGCCAGTCGCCCGGGGCCGGGGCGCGACCGGCTCCGTCGGCCCCCTTGGCCCCGTCGGCCCCCGTGGCCTCGGCGCCCGCGTCCGCCGCCGCCCGGGCCGTCATGCGGCGCATCATCTCGGTCGCCATCTCGTCCAGCAGCGCCTGCTTGTCCTTGAAGTGCCAGTACAGCGCGGGCGCCTTGACGTCGAGCCGGGCGGCGATGGCGCGCAGCGTCAGGCCGTCCAGGCCGGCCTCGTTCAGCAGGTCCAGCGCGGTGTCGACGACCTGGCCGCGGTCGAGCTTGGGGGTTCTCTGGGGGGTCACGGTTGACAGTTTAACGCCGTTAAGTGCACGCTGTCGGCAACGGCTACTTAACAACGTTAAGGAGGTTGTCGTGGCTTCTCACGGCATGCACACGGACGTCCTGGTCATCGGCGCCGGGCCCACCGGACTGGCCCTGGCGCTCGACCTCGCCCGGCACGGCGTCGCCGCGCTGGTGGTCGAGCGCGGCGCCGAACTCTTCCCCGGCTCGCGCGGCAAGGGCCTCCAGCCGCGCACGCTGGAGGTGCTCGACGACTTCGGCGTGCTCGACCGGGTCCGCGCGGTCGCCGGGGACTACCCGCCCAACCTGTTCTGGCGGGACGGCGAACCGCAGGGCGAGCGCCGGATGTACGACCCGACCGAGCCCTCCGAGGCCGAGCCGTACACCGAGACGCTGATGCTGCCCCAGTGGCGCACCCAGCAGGTGCTGTACGGGCGGCTGCGCGAGCTGGGCGGCGAGGTCGCGTTCGGCCGGGAGCTGGTCGGCCTCGCGCAGGACGAGGAGGGTGTGACCGCCGAGTTCGCTACCGGCGGCCCGGTCCGGGCGCGGTACGTCGTCGCGGCGGACGGCGGCCGCTCGATGGTACGGCGACTGCTCGGCATCGGGATGACCGGCGAGACCGTCGACCCGGACCCGATGCTGGTCGCGGACGTCCGGATCGACGGGCTGGACCGCGAGCACTGGCACGTGTTCGGCTCCGAGGAGGGGATGCTGGCGATCTGCCCGCTCGGCGGCACCGAGGACTTCCAGCTGGTCGCCCAGTTCCCGGAGGGGACGGCCGTCGACCTCACCCTCGACGGGCTGCGCACAGTGGTCGCGGCCCGCTCCCACCTGGCCGCCGAGCAGGTCACCGAACTCCGCTGGATCTCCGAGTTCCGCCCGCGCGCCGCGCTCGCCGACCGCTTCCGCGCGGGCCGGGTCTTCCTGGCGGGCGACGCCGCGCACGTCCACTCGCCGGCCGGCGGGCAGGGCCTGAACACCAGCGTCCAGGACGCCTACAACCTGGGCTGGAAGCTGGCCGCGGTGCTGACCGGGCGAGCGGGGGAGGGGCTGCTCGACAGCTACCAGGAGGAGCGCCGCGGCAACGCGGCCGCGATGCTGGAACTGTCCACCAGGGTCCACCGCGGCGAGCAGCGCCGCGGCCGGGCGACCCAGCAACTCGACCTCGGCTACCGGGAGTCCGCGCTCTCGGTGGAGACCCGCCAGGACCTTCCGGCGGACGCGCTGCGGGCCGGCGACCGCGCCCCGGACGGCCGCCGGGGCGGCACCCGGCTGTTCGACGCCTTCCGCGGCCCGCACTGGACGCTGCTCACCGTCGGCACGGACGCCCCGCTGCCCTCCGTCGCCGCCCCGGTGGTCCGCATCCCGGCCTACGAGGCGTACGGCACCGGGGTGTTCCTGGTCCGGCCGGACGGCTACCTCGGGTGGGCCGGCGCTACCGCCGACGGCCTCGCGGCCTACGCGGAGCGGCAGGGGCTGCTCGCCCCCTGAGGGGCTCCGGGGGTCCGTGCCCGGGCCGGCCGGCGACGCCGGTGCGCCGGGCGCGGTGGAAGCGCGGACACCCGGCGGCCGTCCGGGGACGACCGGCCGGGTGCCGGATCAGTGCTTGCCCGCGTCCTTGACCTTCTCCACGGCCTGTTTCAGGTCGCTCTTCGCCTGCTCGGCCTTGCCCTTGAGCTCGGTCGAACGGTCGCCGGTGGCCTTCCCGGCCGCTTCCTTGGCCTTGCCGCCGGCCTTCTCCGCCATGTTGCGCAGCTTCTCCTCGGTACCCACGGCGGGTGCCTCCTCTCGTCGACGGGGCGAAGGTCCGCCCCGGGCGGCGTCTGCCCGGGGCGCGGGCTTCCATGCGCAAGGCCCGCGAGTCGGTCCGTCGGGACAGGTCCGGCGAGTCGGTCCGGCCGGTCCTACCGGGTGCGGGCCTCGGCGGCGGTCTTCAGGTCGTGCAGCCAGCCTTCGAGGCCCTGGCGGAGGATGTCGGTGGCGGCGGGGACGTTCGCGTCGACCTGGGGGCCGGCGTGGGTCTCCTCGGTGCGCACCAGGACGCCGCCGGGGACCTCGGTGAAGTTCCACACGTGGACGCCGTCGATCCGCAGCCCGGTCGCGACCGCCGGGCCGGTCCAGCGGATGCAGGCGCCAGGCCGCAGCTGCCGGACGGTGGAGGTGATCTCCAGGACGGGGTCGGCCGAGGCGGGGTTCGGGGGCAGCGGGGTGGTCCAGTGGAACGCCGACCCCGGCCGCAGCGGGCCGCCGTCGAGGCGCTCGGCGCTCCGCACCGGCGCCTGCCAGTCGGGCCAGCGCGCCACGTCGGTCTGGAGCCGCCAGACCGTCCGCAGCGGTGCGTGGATCACGGTCTCCGTCCGGTAGCGGACGCGGGCGTCGGGGTCGACGCCCGCCCCGCCGCAGGTGAGCGAGGAGTCGGGGCGGTGGGCGGTGGCGGCCCCGGCCGGCGCGGCGGCGGCGCCGAGCAGCCCGAGGGCGAGCGGGAGGGTCAGCAGGGCGGTGCGGATGCCGGTGCCGCGGGTGGAGCTGCGCGTGGCGGACATGGAAATCCCCATTCACTGGTCGGCCGTCGGGACGGCTCGGACGCCTTGCGAGCTAGATGCTCACGCCTTCGTTAGAAGTTGTAACTCCGCGAGGGCCGGGGCGTCAACAGGTTCCGTGATACCTTCTAACGGAAGCGTGAACATGTAGTCGGGCGATACGGGGAGCGGGCGAGGGCCATGGCGAGGACGGGCGCGGACACCCCGCGCGAGCGCTACCGGGCCCAGGTGCGCGAAGAGGTCAAGGCGCACGCCTGGGAGCAGATCGCCACGGCCGGTGCCTCGGCGCTCTCCGTCAACGCGATCGCCAAGCGGATGGGCATGAGCGGCCCCGCGCTCTACCGCTACTTCGCCGGCCGCGACGAGCTGATCACCGAACTCGTCCGGGACGCGTACCGCAGCCTCGCCGACACCCTCGGCGCGGCCGCCGCCCAGGGCGCCGACCTGGCCGGGCTCGCCCACGCCCTGCGCGACTGGGCGCTGGCCGACCCCCAGCGGTACTTCCTGGTCTACGGCACCCCCGTGCCCGGCTACCGCGCGCCCGAGGACACCACCGCCATCGCCGACGAGGTCATGCGGACCCTGGTCGACGCCTGCGCGGCGCTCGCCCCGGCCGGAGCGGACACCCCGGCGGCGCCGTTCACCACCCACCTGCTGGGCCACCGGGACTGGGCGGGCGAGCAGCCGGCCCCGCCCGAGGTGCTCCACCGCTTCCTGGCCTTCTGGACCCGCCTGCACGGCGTGCTGTCACTGGAGCTCGCCGGACACTTCACCGGCATGGGCTTCCGGCCCGGGCTGCTCTTCGAGGCCGAGCTGGCGAGCCTGCTGACGCCGCGGTTCTGACCCGGCCGCCTCCCGGTCGCCGCCTGTCCGCCGTCGTCGCGCGGCCACGCCCCGTCGGTGCCACCGGGGCCCCGGCGCCCGGCCGGCCCCCGCCCCGAGGTCGGCACGCGCGGGGCACTGGGGCGTGTACGGCCGGTCGTGCTCCGGTTCGTACGGGTGTGCCGGGTGTGGCGCGTTCGCCGCAGCGTCACTCCGGGTAGTTGAAGGGCTGCACGGTGTTGGCGGAGGGGGTGGGGTCAGGGAGTCGCGATGACGGAACACGAGCAGCTCGGTGCGCCCGCCGGCCCGGAAGGACACCCCACCCGGCCCGAACGGGTGCCGCCCCAGGCCCCCGCGTCCGGGAAGCGCGGGGCGGGCGCCCGGCCCGGACCGGACGGTGACGGCACCGCGGTCCCCTGGCCCGACCTGATGCTGCCGCTGCTGCGCACCCCCACGGCCGACCGCCGGCCCGCGCCGGAGGGGGCCGGTGCGGACCCGCCGACGGGCGTCGAGCCGGCCCGGGTGCTGGACCTCGCGCTGCTGGTCGGCGAGCTGCTGCTGGCCAGCGGCGAGGCGGCGGAGGACGTCGAGGCCGCGATGCTCGCCGTCGCCCACGCCTACCGGGTCCAGCCCTGCGACCCGCAGGTGACCTTCACCCGGGTGGCGATCTCCTACCAGCCCGGCCCGTCGGAGCCCTCGCTGACCGCCGAGTGCTCGGTGCGCCGCCCGGCCGTCGACTACGCGCGGCTGGCCCTGGTGTTCCGGCTGGTCACCGAGATCGCCGTGGGCGGGATGGCCGTCCCCGAGGCGCACGGCCGCCTGGTGGCGGCCCGCCGGCGCCGCCGCCGGTACTCCGGCCGGCTGTTCGTGCTCTCCTGCGGCGGGATGGCCGGGGCCGCCACACTGCTGATCGGCGGCCGGGCCGACGCCCGGGCCTGGCTGGTGTTCGCCAGCGCCGTCGTCGCCGCGCTGGTGGGCGAGCGCTTCTCGGCCCTGGTGGCGCGCCACGACCTCCCGGCGTTCTACCAGTTCGTGGTGGCGGCGGTGCCCGCCGCCGTGATCGGCATCCTGCTCTCGTTCAACGGTCTGCACCTGCGCGGATCGGTGGTGATCACCGGCGGGCTGTTCGCGGTGCTGCCGGGGTGGCCCATGGTGGCGGCGGCCCAGGACGGCCTGGCGGGCTTCTACCTCACCGCCGCCGCCCGGCTGCTCGAAGCGCTCTACCTGATGACCGGCGTGGTGGTCGGGGTGATGACGGTGCTCTACGTCGGCGTCAACAACGGCGCCGACCTCGCCGCCCAGGACGTCCCGCCCGGGGCGGTCAACCCCCCGCTGCAACTCGCCGCCGCGGTGCTGCTCACCCTGGCGTTCGCGGTGCTGCTGAACACCGAGCCGGCCACGCTGCCGGCGGTCCTGCTGAACAGCGCGGCCGGCTGGACCACGTACGGGGTGCTGGTGAACGCCGGCGGCGAGCCGATCCTGGCCACCGGTCTCGCGGCCGGGCTGGTCGGCCTGTCCGGCCAGCTCATGGCGCGCTGCCGGGGCAGCTCGGCGCTGCCGCACATCACCGCCGCCCTGGGGCCGCTGCTGCCCGGCTCAGTGCTGTACTTCGGGATGCTGGCCTTCGTCCGGGGCGAACCCGAGATCGGGCTGAGCGGCATCGGGCGGGCCGCCGCGATGGCGATGGCCCTCGCCATCGGCGTCAACCTGGGCCGCGAGCTGGCCCGGCTCTTCCTGCCCGCGCCCCGGGTGGCCGCGCCGCCCCGCCGACAGGGCGGCCGCCACCGGCGCTGACGGGGGAGCGGCGGGGCGGTTTGCCCGGGCCGCGGCGCGGTAGACGCGGGGGGTGTGGAGACGGGCCGGGCAGGACAGGCCCCGATCCCCGGGGACGACCGCTGCGGCCGGTTCGGGCCGACCGGGCCGCCCCCGCCGACAGCCACCCACCAACCCGGGAGACCCTCGTGATACTCCTCGGCGTCATCCTGCTCATCATCGGCTTCGTCACCGGAATCTCGATCCTGTGGACCATCGGCATCGTGCTGGCCGTCGTCGGTCTGGTCCTGTGGCTCGCCGGAACGCTCGGGCACGCCGTCGGCGGCCGCCGCCACTACTACTGACCGGGCCTGCGCCCTGTTCACCGCCGTGCGCCACCCGTTCGACGCCCCGGGCCCGCCGGGCTCGGGGACGGTCACTCAGGGACGGTCCTCGTGCAGCCCGCAGAGCCAGGCCAGTGCCCGGTGGACGCCGAGGACGTAGGTGTGGTCCGCCCCCTGGGTGCGGACGAGGCGGAGGCGGACGGCGGCGGCCTGGCACTCGGCCAGCAGCTGGGCGAGGCACGGGCCGATGGAGCCGGCCGTGGCGGCGGCGGTGACCGGGGCCGCGACCTGGGCGCCGGCCGCCCACCGGTAGGCGCCGAGCACGCCGTGCTCGAAGCCGGTCCAGGGCCGGGGCCGCCGGTTGACCTTGTCGATCGCGGCGAACACCTCGTCCAGCGGACGCACTCCCACGGCCGGGACCGTCTCGTCACTGGTCATGTGCGCAACCTACGTCCGCCCGCCACCGCCCGCCCCCGGGGAAGGCGGCCTGGTACGGCAGCACTGTCCCGAGCCACCCGGGCGGCCGAGGAGCCCCGCACACCGCGACCCCGGGGCGTGGCCGGGCGGCGGGAGCGGGACGGGTAGGCTGACCAGGTCGTGTCCGGCCGGAGAGGTGGCCGGGCCGGAGGAACGGGGCGGGCCGGCGGCCCGCCGGTGGAGACCCCTGATGACTCGTCGTTTTGACTGCTCGGACCCGTCGGAGCGCGCGGCCGGGCTGCGCGAGGCCGTGGCCGCGGTGCGCCGCGGTGAACTCGTCGTCCTGCCCACGGACACCGTGTACGGCGTGGGCGCGGACGCCTTCGCACCGCAGGCCGTCGACCGCCTGCTGCGCGCCAAGGGCCGGGGACGGAACATGCCCTCGCCGGTGCTGGTCGGCTCCCCGGAGGCGCTGGACGGGCTGGTCGAGGTGACGGAGCGCGCGCGGGACCTGGTCAAGGAGTTCTGGCCGGGCGGGCTGACCGTGGTCGCCCGCCACCTGGACTCGGTCGAGCTGGACCTCGGCGAGACCAACGGGACGGTCGCGGTGCGGATGCCCGCGCACCCGGTCGCCATCGAACTGCTCAACGCCACCGGGCCGTTGGCCGTCTCCAGCGCGAACCTGACCGGGCACGACTCGCCGCAGGACTGCGACGCCGCCCAGGGCATGCTCGGCGACTCGGTGGCCGTCTACCTCGACGGGGGCCCGACCGCGGCCGCCGTGCCCTCCTCGATCGTGGACATCACCGGCGAGGTGCCGGTCCTGCTGCGGGCGGGCGCGATCGGCGCCGAGCGCCTGCGCGAGGTGGTCCCCGACCTGCGGGAGCGCTGAGCCCGGACACCCCGGAGCCCCGGCCCGCGTAAGCGAAGCCCCGGTCCGCGGGAGCGCCGCGCCCGGTCGACGGGCCGTACCGCGTGGCGCCCCGGCGGCCCGGGCCGCCGCCGCTAGGGTCGGCGATGGCGTGCGAGGGCGGGCCCTCCGCCGGGCCGGGGAGGGGGTCGGCGCCGCGACCGGGGGCGTCACCGGCTCCGCTGCGGAGGTTCCATGAACGCTTCGTCCACCGCGCCGCCCCCCGCGCGGGACCGCACCCGGGTGAGGGTCCGGCAGGGCAGCACGCTGCTGCGCTGGCTGTTCACCACGGACCACAAGGTCATCGGGAACCTCTACCTGGCGACGGCCTTCGGCTTCTTCCTGGTCGGGGGCGTGCTCGCGCTGCTGATGCGGGCCCAGCTGTTGGGGCCGGACACCGGGCTGCTGTCGAACGAGCGGTACAACCAGCTGTTCACCATGCACGGCACGATCATGCTGCTGCTGTTCGCCACCCCGACCTTCGCCGGGTTCGCCAACGCGATCATGCCCCTGCAGATCGGCTCGCCGGACGTCGCCTTCCCCCGGCTGAACGCCTTCACCTACTGGGCGTTCCTGCTGGGCGGGCTGACGGTGCTGAGCGGCTTCCTCACCACCGGGGGCGCGCCCTCCTTCGGCTGGTTCGCCTACGCGCCGCTGAACGGCCCGCTGTTCTCGCCGGGGGCGGGCGGGGACCTGTGGGCGTTCGGCCTGGTGGTGGCCGGCCTCGGCACCATCCTGGGCGCGGTCAACTTCATCACCACCATCACCTGCCTGCGGGCGCCGGGCATGACGCTGTTCCGGATGCCGGTCTTCACCTGGAACGTGCTGTTCACCTCGGTCATGGTGCTGCTGGCCTTCCCGGTGCTGACCGCCGCGCTGCTCTGCCTGGAGGCGGACCGCAAGTTCGGCGCGCACGCCTTCGACGCGGCGAACGGCGGGGCGCTGCTGTGGCAGCACCTGTTCTGGTTCTTCGGCCACCCGGAGGTGTACATCGTCGCGCTGCCGTTCTTCGGCGTCATCAGCGAGATCATCCCGGTGTTCAGCCGCAAACCGCTGTTCGGCTACCACGGGATGGTCGGCGCGACCATCGCCATCACCGCGCTGTCCATGTCGGTGTGGGCGCACCACATGTTCGCCACCGGCCAGGTGCTGCTGCCGTTCTTCGCGATGATGTCCTTCCTCATCGCGGTGCCCACCGGGGTGAAGTTCTTCAACTGGGTCGGGACGATGTGGAACGGCTCGCTCTCCTTCGAGACCCCGATGCTCTGGTCGGTCGGCTTCCTGGTGACCTTCCTGTTCGGCGGGTTGAGCGGGGTGCTGCTGGCGGCGCCGCCGATCGACTTCCACGTCACCGACAGCTACTTCGTGGTGGCCCACCTGCACTACGTGCTGTTCGGGACGGTCGTCTTCGCCACCTTCGCGGGCTTCTACTTCTGGTGGCCGAAGCTCACCGGGAAGATGCTCGACGAGAAGCTGGGGAAGGCGCACTTCTGGATCCTGTTCACCGGGTTCCAGACCACCTTCCTGGTGATGCACTGGCTGGGCGCCCAGGGGATGCCGCGCCGCTACGCGAGCTACCTGGCGGTGGACGACTTCACGGCCCTGAACGTGTGCGCCTCGATCGGCTCGTTCCTGCTCGGGGTCTCCAACCTGCCGTTCTTCTACAACGTCTGGCGGACCACCAGGTACGGCGAGAAGGTCGCCGAGGACGACCCGTGGGGCTGGGGCCGGTCGCTGGAGTGGGCCACCTCCAGCCCGCCGCCGCCGCACAACTTCCACGCGCTGCCCCGGATCCGCTCGGAGTCGCCGGCCTTCGACCTGCACCACCCGGAGGTGTCCGCGGCGGAGTCGCCGACCGGCGACTCCGGTGTGCCGTACGGCCGTACCGGCGGACGGGGGAGCGGGCGGTGAAGGCGGAGGGGTGGCTGTTCGCGGTGATGACCGCGTTCTTCGCGGTGACCGGGCTGGTCTACGGCCTCTGGGCCCGGGAGCCGGCCGGCAAGGCGATCCTGACGGTGGCGTTCCTGATGTCCGGTCTGGTCGCGCTGTTCTGGTTCGTCCAGTACCGGCGGTCGGGCGGCGGCCGGGCGCAGGACCGCGAGGAGGCCGAGATCGCGGAGGCCGCCGGGCCGGTGGGGTTCTTCCCGGCCCGCAGCGGCTACCCGGTCCTCGCGGCGGTCGGCGTGACGGTCTTCGCCCTGGGGCTGGTGTTCGCCCGCTGGCTGATCGTCGTCGGCGCCCTGGTGCTCGCGCTCGCCGTCGCCGGCTTCATCTTCCAGTACCGCGACCACGGCGCGGGCTGAGCCGGCGCAGCAGCTGCCGGAGCGGGCCGCCCGGGCCCGCCTCGGGCGCCGGGACGGCCGGGGGAGCGGGGTGGGCCGGGGCGGTGAGGACGGCCGACATCCGCTCCGACTCCCGTGCGGTGGCGGGCAGTTCGACCCGGTCGCGGTGGAACCAGGAGCTCGCGGCGGCGCGTACCCGCTCGTGCCGCGGCGCCCCCTGCGGGGCGGTGACCGGCTCGGCCTCGGCGCGCGCCAGCAGCACGTACCGCTCGGCCTCGGGCAGCGGGCGGCGGTGGCCGGAGAAGCCGCCGTCGTGGGCCTGGTCGATCCGGCCGGTCTCGTCGCCGTCCAGCAGCCGGTCGCGGTCCCGGGCCTGGAGGGCCAGGCAGAGGCGCCGGGTGAGCAGGAAGACCACCGGCGGCAGCACGACCAGCGCCGTCCGCAGCACCACGGTGAGCGCGTTGACGTCGAGCCCGAAGGTGTACGCGATCACGTCGTTGCCGCCGGCGACCAGCAGCACCGCGTAGACGGTGATCCCGGCGGTGCCCAGCGCGGTGCGGGTGGGCCTGTTGCGCGGGCGGTCGCACAGGTGGTGCTCGCTGGTGCCGGGGTCGAGCCACCGTTCGACGAAGGGGTAGGCGTACAGCGCCGCGAACAGCAGGCCGGGCACCACCAGGGCGGGCAGCAGCACGTTCCAGGACAGGGTGTGCCCGAGCACCCTGGTCTCCGCGGCCGGCATCAGCCGCAGCGCCCCTTCGATGAAGCCGATGTACCAGTCCGGCTGCGCGCCCGTGCCGACCACGTCGGGGCGGTAGGAGCCGTACCGCCAGACCGGGTTGACCTCGGCGAGGAACGCCGAGAGCGCCATCACGCCGCCCACCGCGAACAGCAGGCCCGTCGTGCGGGTCAGGAACTGGGGGAAGAACGGCATCCCCACCACGTTGCGGTTGGTACGGCCGGGGGCGGCCCAGTGGGTGTGCTTCAGTACCACCACCAGCGTCAGGTGCGCCCCGACCAGGGCCAGCAGCAGACCGGGGACCAGCAGGACGTGCACGGTGAACAGCCGGGGGATGACGTCGTGCCCGGGGAACTCGCCGCCGAAGGCGAACAGGGTGAGGTACGTGCCGACCAGCGGCACCGAGAGCAGCACGCCCTCGGCGATCCGCAGGCCGGTGCCGGAGAGGGTGTCGTCGGGCAGCGAGTAGCCGGAGAACCCCTCCAGCAGCGCCAGGTTGAACAGCGTCACCCCGATCACCCAGTTGAGCTCGCGCGGGCGGCGGAACGCCCCGGTGAAGAACACCCGCAGCAGGTGCACGCCGATCGCCGAGGCGAACAACAGGGCCGACCAGTGGTGGATCTGACGGATCATCAGTCCGCCCCGCATCTCGAAGCTGATCCGCAGGGTCGACGCGTACGCCTCGGACACCCGGACGCCGTCGAGCGGCAGGTAGGCGCCCTGGTAGACGACCTCGTTCATGCTCGGCCGGAAGAAGAAGGTCAGGTAGACGCCGGTCAGCAGCAGCACCACGAAGCTGTACAGCGCGAGTTCGCCGAGCAGGAACGACCAGTGGTCCGGGAAGACCTTGCGCAGCAGCTCCCGGCCCGCCTCCGTGACCGGCAGCCGCCCGT
Source organism: Kitasatospora sp. NPDC001119 (assembly GCF_053598475.1). NCBI lineage: Bacteria > Bacillati > Actinomycetota > Actinomycetes > Kitasatosporales > Streptomycetaceae > Kitasatospora > Kitasatospora sp. NPDC001119. The sequence goes on along the minus strand of NZ_JBSFKI010000032.1, from coordinate 87,194 downwards.
CCAGGCGGGCCGTGACGCGCTCGCCGGCGGACGGCTGGTGCCCGTCCGAAGCCCTGGTTTCGTCCACGGCAGGAACCTAGTGGGCCGTGCGGCACGCGGGGCGGCCGAGCGCGGTCGGCGGCGGCAGAGCACTCCAACGGCGGAACGGGCGGCCGTTGCGGTGAGCCGCCCGGGACAGCAGCACGGCCGGCACGGTGCGACCGGGGAACGTCACCGACCGGAGGGACCTCGTGGACCGCCCAGCGGGATAGCTCACGCGGACGCCCGCCGCAATGACGACCCCCGACAACCGCGGGCCGCAACTTCCGTGACGGCATGGCAAGGGTGGCGCCCGCCGGCGCGGATAGGCTCCGGACGACCGACACCTTGATCACGATCTCCGGATCGGAGAGGGCGCCACCGCGTGAGCATCCAGCAGATCACCCCCAAGCAGCGGGGCTACCTGATCGTCAACTCCCACCCGGCCGGCAGCGAGGCCACCGTCGACCGCCAGTGGCGGCGCATCGAGCCCGCGGCCGCGACCGGCCGGGCCCCGGTCGTCCTGGTCCTCGGCGCCAGCGCCGGGTACGGCCAGGCGATCCTGCTCGCCGGGCTGCGCCGCCACGGCGTCCGCGGGATCGGCGTCGCCTACGAGGGCGCCGCCACCGAGCGGCGCACCGCCACCGCCGGCTGGTACCGCACCGCCGCGACCTCCGCCCTGGCCGAGGGCAGCGGGGGCGACGTCACCTTCCTCAACGCCGACGCCTACGCCGACGCCACCCGCGCCGAGGTGCTCAAGCTGCTCGCCGAGCGGTACGGCCCGGTCGACCACCTCGTCTACTCGCTGGCCTCGCCCCGGCGCACCGACCCGGCCACCGGCGAGGTCCACCACTCGGTGATCAAGCCGATCGGCTCCCCGTACACCTCGCCGTCCCTGCTCTTCGACGACGGGGCCCCGCAGGTCGGCACCGTCGACCTCGCCCCGGCCGACGAGGCCGAGCGGGCGGCGACCGTCAAGGTGATGGGCGGCGAGGACTGGGGGCTGTGGGTGCGGGCGCTGGTCGAGGCGGACCTGCTCGCCCCCGGCTTCACCACCGTGGCCCTGTCCTACGTCGGCTCCGAGATCACCGCGCCGGTCTACCGGCAGGGCACGATCGGCGCCGCCAAGGAGCACCTGGAGGCCACCGCTCGGGAGCTGCAGACCGGGGTGCTCGCCGACCGCGGCCGGGCGTTCACCGTCGTCGCCGGCGCGGCCGTCACCCAGGCGTCCACCGCCATCCCGTCCATCGCCCTCTACACCTCGCTGCTGCGCAACGTCCTCGGCGAGGACGGCTGGCGCACGACCGACGACCAGGCCGTGGACCTGTGGGAGCAGCTGACCGGCGCGAAGGAGCCCGCCCTGGACGACCGGGGCCGCATCCGCCTGGACGGCTGGGAGCTCGACCCCGCCGTGCAGGACCGGGTGCGGGAGCTGTGGGCCGACCCGGCGGCCGCGCTGGCCGCCGACCCGGCCGGGGCCGCCTGGTTCTACAACCAGTTCCGGCAGCTGTACGGCTGGGACGTCCCCGGCGTCGACTACACCGTCGGGGTGGAGACCTCGGTGCCCTGGCCGGGACAGCGGTAGCGGTCCGGCCGTCGGCGAACCGGGGCCGGACCCGGGTCAGGGGGCGCCGGGTTCGTCGAGCAGCAGCTCCAGGAGGGGCAGCGCCACCTCCAGGGCGCGGCACTGCTCGGGGCTGAGCCGGGCGCTGCGGCGGGCCAGCAGGGCGGTGCGCTCGCGGCGGATCCGGGCCAGCGTCTCCAGCCCGAGCGGGGTGGGGGCGAGCAGCTGGGAGCGTCCGTCCTGCGGGTCGGGGGTCTTGGCGACCAGCCCGTCGGCGACCAGCGGAGTGACCGTACGGACCATGGACGGCACCGCGACGCCCTCGCGTGCGGCGAGTTCGCCGAGCCGCAGCGGCCCGTGCTGCTCCACCCGGGCCAGGGCGGAGAGCTGGGCGGCGGTGAGGTCCTGGTCGCCGGAGGCGCGGACCAGCTGGCGGTTGAGCCGGCCGATCGCCAGCCGGAGCCGGACGACGGCCTCGGCGGACAGGCCGCCGCCGTCCGCGCTCACGGCCCGGGCTCCTTCGTCGGCGGGGCGGCGGGCCGCGCGGGGGCGGGCGCGGTGGTGGCCGGTGAGGCACCGGAGGGTGAGGCGCCGGACGGGACGGAGCCGGACGGTACGGAGGCCGGACGCGCGGCGGCGGGCCGGGTCCGCTCGCGCACCAGCGAGGCGGCCGCGGCGACCAGCGACATCGCGATCGCCAGCCAGAACACCACCACCAGCCCGTCGTGGAAGGGCCCCGAGATCAGCTGGGGGAAGAACTCCCGGCCGGTCAGCGTCCGGACGTTGTCCGCCGGCAGCTGCCCGAGCACCTGCGGGCCCAGCAGCTGCTGGATCGGGTTGTAGCCGAGGAAGGCCGCGAACAGGGTGCCCACCGGCGGCAGCGAGGCGATGGCGTGCGCGTCGGCGGCGGGCACGCCCTGGGCGGTCAGTCCGGCGGTGAGCGTGTGCGGCAGCGAGCCCGCCAGGCCGGCCACCATCAGGGAGAAGAAGACGCCGATCGACAGCACCATGCCGGCGTTCTGGAAGGTGGCCCGCATGCCGGAGGCCGCGCCGCGGGCGGCGGCCGGCACGCTGGACATGATCAGCGAGGTGTTGGGGGCGGCGAACAGGCCGCCGCCCAGGCCGTTGACGAACACCAGCAGGGCGAACCACGGGTAGCCGAAGTCGGTGGGCAGCAGGAGCAGCCCGGCGAAGGACAGGGCCATCACCACCAGTCCGCCGGCGGCGAAGAGCCGGGCCCCGGCGCGGTCGGACAGGTAGCCGGCGACCGGTCCGGCGGCCAGGAAGCCGACGGTCAGCGGGACGAGGTAGATCCCGGCCCACAGCGGGGTGTCGGCGTAGTCGTAGCCGTGCAGCGGCAGCCAGATGCCCTGCAGCCAGATGATCAGCATGAACTGCAGCCCGCCGCGGGCGATCGAGCCCAGCAGGGTGGCCGCGTTGCCGCCCGCGAAGACCGGGTCGCGGAAGAGCGAGAGCGGGAACATCGGCTCGGCGGTGCGGGACTCGACCAGGCAGAAGACGGCGAGCAGGGCCACCCCGCCGAACAGTCCGGCCAGCACCCAGGGGTTGGTCCAGCCCATGGTGTGGCCGCCGTACGGCTGGATGCCGTAGGTGATCGCGGCGAGCAGGGCGGTCAGGCCGACGCCGAAGGTGATGTTGCCCCACCAGTCGATCCGGGCGGGCTTGCGCACCCCGGTCTCGCGCAGCGACCGGTAGGCCCAGACCGTGCCGAGGATGCCGATCGGCACATTGACCCAGAAGATCGACCGCCAGTTCCACTCGGCCAGCAGCCCGCCCAGGACCAGGCCGATGAAGGACCCGGCGATGCCCGCGACGATGTTCACCCCCAGGGCCGTGCCGCGTTGGCGGGCCGGGAAGGCGTCGGTGATGATCGCCGCCGAGTTGGCCATCAGCATCGACCCGCCGACCGCCTGCACGACCCGCCAGCCGATCAGCCACAGGGCCCCGGGCCCGCCGTGCAGCGGGTCGAGGGAGAGCGCCACCGAGGTGAGGGTGAAGATCAGGAAGCCCGCGTTGTAGATCCGCACCCGGCCGTGGATGTCGCCCAGTCTGCCGAGGGTGACCACCAGCACGGCGGTGACCAGCATGTAGCCCATCAGCATCCACAGCAGGTAGCTGACGTTGCCGGGGCGGAGCGGGTCCAGGCCGATGCCGTTGAAGATCGCGGGCAGCGAGATCAGCACGATCGAGGCGTTGACGGTGGCGATCAGGGTGCCGAGCGTGGTGTTGGACAGCGCCACCCACTTGTACCGGGGGTGCTCCGGTGCCACACCGTGGCCGACCGGGTGCGGCCGCCCCGTCCTGCCGCCGTCGGAGAGTCGTGTCGCCACCGCTGCCTCCTGCTGGCCGGCCGGCGGGTCGGCGTGGGGAATTCGATAGCTTCCGCCAACTAACGATAGTCCGGCGGATGTTCGACCGGTAGACCCGGCCGGGGCACGGGGAGCGCGGGAGCTGACCCGGGGCGCGCCGCCCCTCCGCCCTCCGTCGCCCCTCAGCCCTTGACGGACCGGGAGGGCCCCCGGCGGCCGCCCCGGTCCAGCAGTCGGACGGCGAGCGCGGCCAGCAGCGCGGCGGCCAGCGCGTACACGGGCAGCCAGAGCGTGGTCGTCGCGGAGAGGCAGTCGGCGACGGCGTGCCGGGCCTGTTCGCCCTGGGCGGCGGCGAGCGCGGCGCCGTCCCGGGCGGCCAGGTCGCCGAGGGAGGCCTGGGCCTGCAGCCGGGCGTAGTCGCCCAGGCGGGGGCAGTCGCGGCGGGTGCCCGGCATCGGGAACAGCCAGGCCCAGCGCTGCATCGCCGGGGCCAGGGCGAGGGCCACGCACAGTCCGATGACGAGCGTGTAGGCGGCCAGGCTCCGGGCGTAGCCGGACCCGGCGTCGGTCGCGCGGGCCGGCGGGCGGGTGGAGGAGAGGACCACCGCGAGGAGGGTCAGCCCGAGGTAGGTGGAGAACCACTGCCAGGAGCCGGAGGAGAGCGAGAAGGCGAGGACGGCGGCCAGCGCGGTGCCCAGAACCCCGGCCCGCGAGGTCGTCCCCGGGGCGGGGGCGGGCCCCTGGGCGGCTCGGTGGCTGCGGTCGTCCATGTGCTCTCTCCCCTGGCCGGCGGCGGGCCACCAGTCTCCGGGCGGGGCCGTGCCGGGGGCCTCGCACCATGCCGGTCCGCCCGCCGCCTCGCCCGGTTGGCGGGCGGGGACGGCGGGCGGCGCTGGCAGGGCGACGGCGGCGGGGCTACGGCGGCGGGGCGGCTCAGGCCTGCTCGGCCTGCTCGGGCGGCCACGGGCCATGCGCCGCGACCTGGGCGCGCAGCCCGCGCAGCGCCCGGGCGGAGGCGATCCCGACCGCGCCGGCGACCAGGCCGTCCCGGACGCAGACGGCGGCGAAGCGGTGCTCCGCCAGGCTGCCGTCGACCACCTCGAACCGCTCCGCGCCGCCGGGCCGGCCGAACACCTGGACCCGCAGCCCGTACTGGTCGGTCCACAGGTACGGGACCGGCCGGTAGGCCTGCCGTTCGCCGTCCGGGCCGGCCAGCAGGTTCCGGGCCGCGTGCATGGCCTGCTCGGTGGCGTTGGTGCGCTGTTCGAGGCGGTGGTGGCGGCCGGTGCGCGGGTCGGGCCAGGAGGCGGCGTCCCCGGCCGCCCAGACGCCGGGGCCGGCGGCGCAGTAGGCGTCGCAGACCACGCCGCCGTCCAGCGGGACGCCGCTGCCGGCCAGCCACTCGGTGGCCGGTTCGGAGCCGACGGCCATCAGCACGGCGTCGGCGGCCAGTTCGGAGCCGTCGGCGAGCCGGACGCCGACGGCCCGGCCGCGCCGTTCGAGCAGTCCGGTGGCCACGCCCCGGTGCAGCCGCACCCCGTGCTCGCGGTGCAGGCCGGCCAGCAGCGCGGCCGTCTCGGTGCCCAGGACGGCGGCCAGCGGCGTGGCGGTGGAGGTCAGCCAGGTCACCTCGGCGCCGAGCCCGACGGCGGTGGCCGCCGCCTCGGCGCCGAGCAGCCCGCCGCCGACCACCAACAGCCGTACGCCCGCGCGCAGTTCCTCGCGCAGGGCGAGGGCGTCGGCGAGGGTGCGCAGCACGTGCGCCCCGGGCCGCGGCGCGTCGGCGCCCGGGAGCCGGCGCGGGCGGACCCCGGTGGCCACGATGACGGCCTCGCAGCGCACCCGCCCGCCGTCGGAGAGCCGGACGGTCCGCTCCCGGCGGTCCAGCCGCTCGGCCCGGACCCCGAGGCGCAGGTCGAGCCGGAGCTCCTCCAGCGCCTCGGGGCCGCGCAGGGCCAGGCGGTCGGGCTGCCACTCCCCGCCGAGCAGGTGCTTGGACAGCGGCGGCCGGTCGTACGGCGGTTCGGGCTCGGCCCCGATCAGGGTGAGGCGGCCGTCGTAGCCGGCCCGGCGCAGCGCCTCGGCGGCGTGCAGCCCGGCCGCGCCGGCGCCGACCACGGCCACGTCCCGCAGTGCGGTCACGCCTGGTCCAGGGTGATGGCCGAGGCCGGGCAGACCGCGGCGGCGTCCCGGACGGCCTGGTGGAGCTCGGCGGGCGGTCGGGCGTCGAGCAGGACGACGATGCCGTCCTCGTCGCGCTGGTCGAAGACGTCGGGGGCGGCGAGCACGCAGTGCCCGGCGCCGCAGCACTTCTCCTGGTCGATCCGGACGAGCATGGTCTTCCTTTCGGAACGGGCGCCCCGGCGGTGTGGACTCCGGTGCGGGGCAGGTGGGTTGGTGTGGTTCCGGGGGCTCCCGGGGGAGCCCGGGTCACCAGGCGATCGGCAGCTCGTGGACGCCGTAGATGAGCATCTCGCCGCGGAAGCGGACCTCCTCGAACGGTACGGTCAGGCGCAGTCCGGGCAGTCTGCGCAGGATGGTGGCCAGCGCGATCTGCAACTCCAGCCGGGCGAGCGGCTGTCCCAGGCACTGGTGGGCGCCGAAGCCGAAGGCCAGGTGGCGGCGGGCGTCGCGGGTCAGGTCGAGCTCGTCGCCGTCGGGGAACTCCCGCTCGTCCCGGTTGGCGGTGTTGACCATGCAGATGACGCCCTCGCCCGCCGCGATCCGCACGTCGCCCAGGTCGACGTCCTCGGTGGCGACCCGGGTCACGCCGGAGTGCACGATGGTCAGGTAGCGCAGCAGCTCCTCGACCGCGCCGGGCACGGACTCGGGGTGCTCGCGCAGGTGGGCGAGCTGGTCGGGGTTGCGCAGCAGGGCGAGCACGGAGAGCGCGGTCATGTTCGCCGTGGTCTCGTGTCCGGCGATCAGCAGCAGCCGGCCCATGTCGCCGATCTGCTGGGTGCTCAGCTCGCCGCGCTCCACCAGGCGGCTGAGGATGCCGTCGTCGGGGTGGGTGCGCTTGGTCTCGGTGAGCCCGATCAGGTAGTCGACCAGCTTGGCCTGGGCGTCGGCGACGTCCTCGGCGGCGGAGTCGCGGCGCAGCAGGACGCGGCTGCACTCCTGGAAGAAGTCGTGGTCCTGGTAGGGGACGCCGAGCAGCAGGCAGATGACCAGGGACGGCAGCGGCAGGGCGAACTCGTGGACGAGGTCGGCGCCGGAGCGTCCGTCGGTCATCCGGTCCAGCAGCTCGTCGGCGATCCGCTGGATCTCCGGGCGCAGCGCCTCGACCTTCTTGATCATGAACTCGCCGGTCAGCATCCGGCGGAAGTGGGTGTGCTCCGGGGCGTCCATCCGGATGATGGTCGGCCGCCCGGTGTTCAGCTGCCGGGCGCCCGCGCTGATGAACGGGTAGCCGGGCCGGGTGGAGTCGGAGCTGAACCGGGCGTCGGAGAGGACGGCCTTGACGTCCTCGTGGCGGGTGACCAGCCAGCTGGTGGAGCCGTCCCACAGGGTGACGCGGCTGACCGGCTCCTCCTGCCGGGCCTGGTCGTAGGCGGGCGGTGGGGCGAACGGGCAGGTGCCGCGGGCGGCGGGGTGGGTGAATCGGGGGGTCTTCTCGGCGGTGGCCATCAGTGGATCCCCTTCCGGGAGTCGAGCCGTGGGCACCTAGTTACGTGCCCAAAGCAACTAACTGAAAGTCACGCTAACTCGCGTTCCGTGGTGGCGAAAGGGCGGATCGGGTGACGGCCGAAACTGTCCGAAACCCGGCGCCGCCTCCCCGTCCCGGCCGCCGCCCGGACCGGATCGCTACAGTTCCCCCATGTCGGACGAAGAAGACGCCGAAGACGACCGGACCACCGCCTGCCGGCCGCAGGGCCCGAACGGCCTGGACGGCCTGGAGGACGTCCTGGCCACCCTGGCCTACCTGCTGACACGGTCACAGGAGCACGAGCGCCGCACCGCCAAGGCCGGCATCACCGCCGCCCGCTCGGACGTCTACCTGCTGCGCGCGCTCGCCGAGCGCGCGGAGGCCAGCCGGGTGAGCGACCTGGCCGACCGCCTGATGGTCAAGCCCTCCCACGTCACCCGCCAGATCGACCGCCTCCAGGGCCAGCAGCTGGTGGAACGCAGCCAGGACACGCAGGACCGGCGGGCCCGCCAGGTGGCCATCACCCCCGGCGGACGGGAAGTGCTGGACCGCCTGAAACAGGCCAACATCATCGGGCTCGCCGACGCGCTGGACGGCATCCCCGAGGCGGACGTCGTCACCACCGCCACCGTGCTGCGCCACCTCATCGACCGGTACGTGCACCGGGTGCGCGCCACGGGAGCCGACGACGACCCGCTCCCGGACCGGACGGACGGCGCCGCTGGCGCACCGGCTCCGGCCACGGGGCCCAGAACGGCCGCGTACCAAGGCGGTTGAGCCGGGGGAGCGCCCGGGTACGTCCTCCGGCATGTCGGACGAGAAGAACCGCGCCGTGGCCGAGGCGATCCTCCCGCTGGTCGGCGGCGCCGCCAACATCCGCTCGGTCGCCCACTGCATGACCCGGCTGCGGCTGGGCCTGGTGGACCGCGCCCTGGTCGACACCGAGGCGCTCCGGGCGCTGCCGGAGGTCCTGGGCACGGTCGAGGACGACACCTACCAGATCGTGCTCGGGCCCGCCGCCGTCGCCGGGGTCACCGAGCGGCTGCGCCGGCTCCTGGAACCCCCCGGCCCGGTGGCCGCCCCCACCGCCGAGGACCTCGCCGGGCGCGGCGAGCGCATCCGGGCCCAGGGCCGGGCGCGCAACGCGACCCCGGTGAAGCTGGCGCTGCGCCGGATCGCGAACATCTTCGTCCCGCTGATCCCCGCCCTGATCGGCTGCGGGATCGTCGCCGGCCTCTCCGGGGCGCTCGCCAACCTCGGCTGGGCACCGGCGCTGGTCACCGCCCTGGGCCCGGTCTCCTCCGGGTTCATGTCCCTGATCGCGGTCTTCGTCGGCTACAACACGGCGAAGGAGTTCGGCGGCACGCCCGTGCTCGGCGGCGCGGTGGCCAGCGTGATCGTCTACGCCGGGGTCGCCAAGGTGGAGGCCTTCGGCCACCACCTCACGCCCGGCCAGGGCGGCGTGGTCGGCGCGCTCGGCGCCGCACTGCTGGCCGTCCACCTGGAGCGCTGGACCCGCCGCCTGGTGCCCGCAGCCCTCGACGTCCTGGTCACCCCCACCGTCACCGTCCTGCTCGGCGGGCTGGCCGCGCTGTTCGGCCTGATGTACGTCGCCGGGGAGGTCTCCACCGCCATCGGCCACGCCGCCACGTGGCTGCTCGCCCACGGCGGCCTGCTCGCCGGACTCGTGCTCGGCGGCCTCTTCCTGCCGCTGGTGATGCTCGGCCTGCACCAGGCGCTGATCCCGATCCACACCACCCTGATCCAGCAGCAGGGCTCCACCGTCCTGCTGCCGATCCTCGCCATGGCCGGCGCCGGACAGGTCGGCTGCGCGGTGGCGGTCTACCTGCGGCTGCGCCACAACGCCTCGATCCGGGCCACCATCAGGTCCGCGCTCCCGGCCGGCCTGCTCGGCGTCGGCGAGCCCCTGGTCTACGGCGTCACCCTTCCGCTGGGGCGCCCCTTCGTCACCGCCTGCGTCGGCGGCGCGGCCGGCGGCGCCTTCATCGGGGTGGCCGGACAGCTCGGCGACGCCGTCGGCTCCACCGCCATCGGCCCCTCCGGCTGGGCCCTCTTCCCGCTCCTGGCCGGCCCGCACGGACTCCTCGCGAGCGCCGCCGTCTACGGCGGCGGGCTGCTGACCGGCTACCTCGCGGGCTTCCTCGCCACCTGGTTCTTCGGCTTCACCCGCGAGACCCTCGCCGAGTACAACGCCGTTGCCCCGGAGGGGGGTTCGGAATAGCCGCCGGGTCGCCGCCGAAGCGGATCGGCGGCGGTCCGGCGGTCAGGTGGCCAGGAAGCGCTCCCGGTGGACCTGTTCGGCCGGCACCCCTGCCGAAGCGGCGGTGCGCAGCACGGCGTCGACCAGGGGCGGCGGGCCGCAGACGTACAGGTCCGGTGCGGCGCCGCCGAGTTCGGGCAGGGCGGCGGCGAGCAGGTCGGCCGGGGTGCCGGTCGGGCCGGACCAGTCGGGGCCGGGCCAGCGGACGCAGACCTCGTACCGGAAGCCGGGCAACTCGGCGGCTACGGCGGCGAGTTCGTCCAGTCCGAAGACGTCCCGCGGCTCGTTGACGCCGAGGAACAGTCGGGCGGGTTGCGGATCCTGCCACTCGGCCATCCGGCGGACCATCGCCAGCAGCGGGGCCAGGCCGGTGCCGCCGGCCAGGAACCAGCGCGGCCGCAGGCCGGTCTCGTGCAGGCCGAAGGCGCCCTGCGGGCCGTGCACGGTGAGCCGGTCGCCCGGGCGGGCCCGGTCGGCGAGGTAGGAGGAGAAGTGCCCGCCCTCCCGCAGTCGGACGTAGAACTCCAGCCGGCCCTCCCAATTGCCGGTGTTGGCGGGGGAGTAGGCGCGCTTCACCTCGCTGCCGGGTGTCTGGAGCTCCATGAACTGCCCCGGGTCGAACTGGCAGTCCGGGTCGTCGAGGCGCAGCTCCAGCCGCACGGTGTCCGGGGTGACCGGGTCCACCGCCGTGACGGTGGCCGCGCGGACCGGGACGGCGCCGTACAGGACGCGGGCCTGCTCGTACGGCAGGGCGGCGGTCAGCGGACCGCGCGGGAAGGTGCGGCAGAGCAGCACCTCGCCGCGCTCGCGCCCGTCCGGAGGGAGGGCCTGTTCGCTGTGCGGCCCGAGGTCGTACGGCCCGTCGGTGACGGAGGCGTGGCAGGAGCCGCAGGTGCCCCGGCGGCAGGAGGCGGGCAGGGCGGCGCCGGCCTCCGCCGCAGCCTCCAGGACGCTGCGGCCGGGGGCGCAGTCGAACTCCAGTCGGCCGCCGTCGCTGGTGGTGAGGGTGACGGGGTGGGCGTGCCCCGCGCTCACGACGCAGTCCGTTCGAGCGCGGCGGCCAGGTCGGCCGCCGGGTCGCCGGCCACCCGCAGGCCGAACCGCTTCACCAGCTCGTCGACCAGGGCGGGGGTCAGGAAGCCGGGCAGCGAGGGGCCGAGGTGGATGTCGCGGATGCCCAGCGCGAGCAGGGTGAGCAGCACCGCGACGGCCTTCTGCTCGGTCCAGGACAGCGCCAGGGTGAGCGGCAGGTCGTTGATGTCGCACTCGAAGGCGTCGGCGAGCGCGGTGGCGATCCGGATGGCGGAGTAGGTGTCGTTGCACTGGCCGAGGTCGAGCAGCCGGGGGAGGCCCGCGATCTCGCCGAAGTCGTGCCGGTTGAAGCGGTACTTGGCGCAGCCGAGGGTGAGCACCACGCTGTCGCGGGGCGCGCCGAGGGCGAGGTCGGTGTAGTAGTCGCGGCCGGGGGTGGGGCCGTCGCAGCCGCCGATCAGGAAGAAGTGCCGGATGTCGCCCTGCCGCACCGCGTGGACGACCTGGTCGGCGACCGCGAGCACGGCGTCCCGGCCGAAGCCGACGGTGACGGCCTGCTCGTCGTCGGCGGTCTCCGGGAAGCCGGGCAGGGCGTGGGCGGCCTGGATCAGCGGGCGGAAGTCGTGGTCGGCGAGGTGCCGGACGCCGGGCCAGCCGACCGGTCCGGCGGTGAAGATCCGGCGGCGGTAGGCGGCGTGCGGCTCGATGACGCAGTTGGAGGTCATCAGGACCGGGCCGGGGAAGGCGGCGAAGTCCCGCTGCTGGTCCTGCCAGGCGCCGCCGTAGTTGCCGGCCAGGTGCGGGTGGGCCTTGAGCAGCGGGTAGGCGTGGGCGGGGAGCATCTCGCCGTGGGTGTAGACGTTGATGCCCTGGCCCCTGGTCTGCACCAGGAGGGCCTCCAGGTCCCGCAGGTCGTGTCCGCTGACCAGGACGGCCTTTCCGGCGACCGGGGTGGTGCGGACGGCGGTGGGCCGCTGGGGCCCGTAGGTGCCGGTGTTGGCGGCGTCGAGCAGTTCGATCGCCGCGAGGTTGAGCCGGCCGAGGCCGACGGCGCGCTCCAGCAGTTCGGCGGGGTCGGTCGGCTCGCCGGCCAGGTAGGCGAGGGCGTCCTCGACGCCGCCGAGCACCTCGGCGCTGCGGCGGCCGAGCACGTCGGCGTGGTGGGCGTAGGCGCAGATGCCCTTGAGCGCGTAGAGGTGGAGCGCGCGGAGCCCGACCACCTCGGGCCCGACCAGGGGGAGCCCGATGTCCACCCGGACGCCCGACGCCTGGCCGACCAGGGCGCCGGGGTCCGCGGCCGGGGCCCAGGCGGCCGGGCCGGTGAGCGTCTCCGGCTGCTGTCCGGCGGCGCGCGCGGCCCGCTCGTACCGGTCCCTGGTCCGGTTCCGGACGCCGACGGCCAGCTGGATCAGGGCGGCGAAGCGGGTGGGGTTGAAGTTGACGTTGGTGAGCGTGGTGAAGAGCGCGTACAGGACGAAGGCCGCCGCCTCGTCGTCCGGGTCGCCGAGGGCGCGCGCCTTGGCGGCGTACTGGGAGATGCCCTTGACCGCGTGGATCAGCAGGTCCTGGAGGTCCGAGGTGGGGGAGTCCTTGCCGCAGTTGCCGATCGGACCGGCGCAGCCGGGGGTGGCGCCGGTGCGGTCGGTCTGTTCGCACTGGTAGCAGAACATGCGGGTCCTCCGGGGACTCGTGGTGTCGTTCGGTGGCGGCGGGCGGACGGGGCCTCGACGAGTCCAGGATGGGGCCGCCGTTGACGGCGCGTCAGGGCCGGAGGGCCCCAATCCGGGGTCGGGAGACCCAGTCGCCCCGGCGTCCGCCGCGTCCGATCGGGTGTACGTGTCGCGGCGTTCAGACGAAACGGTTGGCGGGTCGCCGCTGCTCGGGGCTCCGACGAGAACACTCCGAGGGCTGTTGTTCGGTTCATATGAGGAAAGGACTGTGGTGAAGCCCAGTCAGAATCAGGCGACCGCCGTCGGCTGGAGACGAAGGCTCGGCAGGGTGATGGGATCCGCCCTGGCCCTGACGCTCGTCCCCTTCGGCATGTCGCTCATCGCACCGTCGGCCGCCCAGGCGGCCGGCCTGCCGGGCGGCCTGGGGCCCTGCCTGGGCGCGGACTGTCCGGCGACGTTCCCCCCGGTCAACAACGGCCCCTTCGCGGGCCGCGACGCCGGGGTGAACGTCTTCGTCGGCGGCGACTTCAACGTCCGGGGCTCGGCCGCCGAGGCCGAGGGGCACGTGGTGACCCTCGGCAACTTCGACATGAGCAAGGCCGCCGGGGTCAGCTCCGTGTACAACATCGGCATCGTCGGCGTCGGCTCGCGCGTCCCCCCGCCGAACGGCGCGGACTTCCTCACCGCCGGCGGCAACGTCACCGTGGCCCCGGGGCAGTCGCTCCTGGCCGAGGGCGGCGTCGTCCGCTACGCGGGCGCCACCACGGGAACCGTCACCGGCACGAAGGTCCACGACCCGCAGGCCGTGGCCGCCTACGCGCCGCTGCGCGGCGAGCTGCAGACGGCCAGCGCGTGCTACGCCGGGACCGGCACCCCCCGCCCGGCCACCGGAACCGCCGTCAACCAGGGGTACCAGACCCTGTTCACCGGCGACGGCACCTCCGCCCTCCAGGTCTTCAACGTCGACTTCGACATCGTCGGCCGCGGCGGCGGGACCCAGGGGGTCACCTTCGCCGGCATCCCCGCGAACGCGACCGTCCTGGTCAACCTCGTCGGCGACGCCCGCACCATCAACACCTACAGCGGCAGCCTCGCGGACACCGACCCGTGGAACCAGCTGCGCGAGCGCCTGCTGTGGAACTTCCCCACCGCGACGACCGTCACCCTGACCGGCTCGGGGCAGTTCCAGGGCAGCGTGCTGGTCGGCAACCCGGCCAGCACCGCCACGATGAACCTGCCCGGCCTGAACGGACGGTTCTTCACCACCGGCTCGCTGCTGCACAACTCCGGTCTGGGCATGACCGGGACCGAGTTCCACGCCTACCCCTTCAACGGCGACCTCCCGGAGTGCGGCAACCCGCCGGCCCCCACCGCCTCGACCAGCGTGACCAAGGTCGACTCGGCCACCGGGCAGACCCTGGCGGGCGCCACCTTCCAGCTGTGGAAGGAGAGCAACGGCGTCGCCGGCCTGCAGACCACGGGAACCACCCCGGACACCAAGGTCGGCGCCCCCTGCACCACCGGGCGCAACGGTGTCTGCTCCACGGCCGACCTCCCGCTGGGCACCTACTACTGGGAGGAGACGACGCCGCCGCCCGGGTACGACCTGCCCCAGCCGCCGGTGACGACCGTGGTCCTCGGCACGAACGGGCAGACCGTCCCGGTCACCGTCCAGGACACCACGAGCCCGGTCGTCGAGACCGGGTCCACCAGCGTGACCAAGGTCGACTCCGCCACCTCGCGGCCGCTGGCGGGGGCGACCTTCCAGCTGTGGCACGAGACCAACGGCGTGCCGGGGCTGCAGACCACGGGGGCCAATCCCGACACGGCGGTCGGCTCCCCGTGCGTCACGCCCGCGTCGGGCGTCTGCTCGGCGTCCGGCCTCCCGCTGGGCACGTACTACTGGCAGGAGACGGCGGCGCCGCCCGGGTACGACCTGCCCGGGCTCAACGTGACCACGGTCGTGCTGAACACCAACGGGCAGAGCGCCCCGGTCACCGTCGCCGACACCCCGGCCGCCGCTCCGACCGCCTCGACCAGCGTGACCAAGACCGACTCCGACAGCGGGCAGCCCTTGGCGGGGGCGACCTTCCAGTTGTGGCGTGAGACCAACGGCGTCGCCGGTCTGCAGACGTCCGGGGCGACCCCGGACACCGCGGTCGGCTCCCCGTGCGTCACCCCGGCGTCCGGTGTCTGCTCGGCGTCCGGCCTCCCGCTGGACACCTACTACTGGCAGGAGGTCTCGGCGCCCGACGGGTACGACCTGCCCGACCTCAACGTGAACACCGTCGTGCTGGACGCGAACGGGAAGAACGTCATGGTCACCGTCGCCGACGCCAAGACCATCGCTCCCACCGGGTCCACCTCCGTCACCAAGACCGACGCGGCCACCGGACAGCCGCTGGCGGGGGCGACCTTCCAGTTGTGGCACGAGACCAACGGCGTGGCGGGCCTGCAGACCTCCGGGGCCAATCCGGACACGGCCGTGGGCTCCCCGTGCGTTACCCCGGCGTCGGGTGTCTGCTCGGCGTCGGGGCTCCCGCTGGGTACGTACTACTGGCAGGAGACGGTGCCGCCGCCCGGGTACGACCTGCCGCAGTCCGCGGTGACGACCGTCGTCCTCGACACCAACGGGCAGGACATCCAGCTCCCCGTCCAGGACACCCACTCGACCGCCCCCACCGGGTCCACCTCCGTCACCAAGACCGACGCGGCCACCGGACAGCCGCTGGCGGGGGCGACCTTCCAGCTGTGGCACGAGACCAACGGCGTTCCGGGGCTGCAGGCCACCGGCCCGAATCCGGACACGGCCGTGGGCTCCCCGTGCGTCACGCCCGCGTCGGGCGTCTGCTCGGCGTCGGGGCTCCCGCTGGGTACGTACTACTGGCAGGAGACGGTGCCGCCGCCCGGGTACGACCTGCCGCAGTCCCCGGTGACGACCGTCGTCATCGACCTGGGCCGGCCGAACGTCCAGGTCCCCGTCCAGGACACGCAGACGCCGACCGCCCCGAGCGGGTCCACCTCCGTCAGGAAGGTCGACGCCGACAGCGGGCAGCCGCTGGCCGGTGCCGTCTTCCAGCTGTGGCGGGAGAGCAACGGCGTGGCCGGTCTGCAGACCACGGGGGACAACCCCGACACCGCCGTCGGCCCGCCGTGCACGACCCCCGCGTCGGGCGTCTGCTCGGCGGACCACCTCCCGCTGGGCACGTACTACTGGCAGGAGGTCTCCGCACCCGAGGGCTACAACCTGTCGCGGCCCTCGGTGACCAGGGTCGAGCTGACCGGGGACCACGCGTGCGTGACGGTCACGGTCGAGGACAGCAAGTGTCCGCCGCCGCCGTGCCCGCCCACCCCCTGCCCGCCGGGCGACGAGTGGAGTCCGTACGTGCGCTTCACGCCCGTGCCGGGCTTCCTCTGGGGCGCGGACGCCTGACCGCATGACCGGCCCGTGCCCGCCGAAGCCTCCGCGCTTCGGCGGGCACGGGCCCGCCCGGACGGCGCCCCGGACGGCCCTGGGCCCTACGATGGCGCCATGAGCGGGAGCCTTCAGGTGTCAGGTGCGCACCATGCGCAGGAGCGACGGGACGACGAGCGGCTGGAGGCCGCGGCCGGCATCCTGGCGCTGCTCGCGGACCGCACCCGGCTCGCGCTGCTCCAGCGGCTGAGCGCCGGCGAGGCCGACGTGACCACGCTCACCGAGGCGGCCGGAGCCCCCCGGACCTCGGTCAGCCAGCACCTCGGCAAGCTCCGGCTGGCGGGCCTGGTCACCACCCGCAAGGACGGCCGGCGCGTCGTGTACGCGCTGCGCCACGGCCATCTGCGCCGGCTGGTCGACGAGGCGCTGAGCGTCGCCGACCACCAGATCGGCGAGCTCCCGCCGCACGACTGAGCGGATCCGTACCGGCCCGTGCCCTCCGGGGTGCGGGCCGCTTTCCCGGCGCCGCCTTCCCCTCGTCGCCTTCCGGGCCGCTTTTCCGGTCAACATGTGCACATGCGTGCACATGTTGACCTATCCTGGACGTGTCGTCCTACCGCGTCCAGTCCGAGCGGGGTCCTCATGCTCTCCGTGCTGCGCAACCGCACCTATCTGCACCTGTTCGCCGCCCAGATCGTCGCCCTGGTGGGCACCGGCCTCGCCACCGTCGCGCTCGGCCTCCTCGCCTACGACCTCGCCGGGGCGGGCGCCGGATCCGTGCTCGGCACCGCGCTGGCGATCAAGATGCTCGCGTACGTCGGCATCGCCCCGGTGGTCACCGCGCTGGCCCACCGCATCCCGCGCCGGCGGCTGATGGCCGCCTCCGACCTCACCCGGGCCGCCGTCGCCCTCACCCTGCCCTTCGTCACCGAGGTGTGGCAGGTCTACGTCCTGATCTTCGTCCTGCAGTCCGCCTCGGCGGCCTTCACCCCGGCCTTCCAGTCGGTGATCCCCGAGGTGCTGCCCGAGGAGCGCGAGTACACCCGCGCCCTGTCGCTGTCCCGGCTCGCCTACGACACCGAGAGCCTGGTCAGCCCGGTACTGGCGGGCGCCCTGCTCGCGCTGATCAGCTACAACTGGCTGTTCTGGGGCACCGCCGCCGGGTTCCTCGCCTCCGCCGCCCTGGTGCTCTCGGCCGTGCTGCCCAAGCCGCTGCGGCCGGAGCCGCTTCGGTCGGTGCAGGAGGGGACCGGCGACGGCGTCCTCGCCAGGTCCGTCCGCGGCACCCGGCTGTTCCTCGCCGTGCCCCGGCTGCGGGCGATGCTCGCCCTGGACCTCGCGGCGGCCGCCGCCAGCGCCATGGTGATCGTCAACACCGTCGTCTACGTCCGCGGCCAGCTCGGCCGCCCCGTCACCGACGTCCCGATCGCGCTCGGCGCCTACGGGGCCGGGTCGATGGCCGTGGCGCTGCTGCTGCCCCGGGTGCTGGACCGGGTGCCGGACCGGATCGTCATGCTCCCGGCGGCCTTCGGCATCGTCGGGCTCTTCGCCCTGCTCGCCGTGCTCACGGCCGCCGGGCCGGGCGCCTGGCGCTGGCCCGTCCTGCTCGCCGTCTGGGCCGTCCTCGGCGCGGCCGGCTCGCTGATCCTCACCCCCACCGGCCGCGTCCTGCGCGACTCGGTGGCCGCCGAGGACCTGCCCGCCGTCTTCTCCGCCCAGTTCTCCCTCTCGCACGGCTGCTGGCTGCTCACCTACCCCCTGGCCGGCTGGCTCGGTGCCACCCTGGGCCTCACCGCGGCCGCCGTCGCCCTCGGTGCCGTCGCCCTCGCCTCCGGCCTGCTGGCCGCCCGCGCCTGGCGCGGGGTGCCGGGGGCGGCGGCCGCGGCCAAGGTCGCGGCGAGCGGGAAGCGGGGCGTCGCCGTCACCCGCTGACCGGACGGGCAGCCAGGGGCCGGGGTTCGCCGGGGCCGGTCGAGCCCCGCGCGCTTTTGTCATGCGCAAGTTTGACGGGGTGTTACCAGCAGGTAGTCTCTGGGTGTCTCGTAGGCGAACAGCACGACGCCTGCCACGTTCTGAAGGATCCTCACGTGTACCGACCCGGCTCCCGCCGACCCCGCCGCGCCCTGCGCGGCGCCCTCGCCGCCGTCGCGGCCAGCACCCTGACCACCGTCCTGTCGGCCGCGCCGTCCCATGCCGCCCCCGCCCCCGCACAGGGCGCGGACACCACCCACATCGACGCCGTCGAGCAGGTGCTGCGCCAGGTGTCGCCCGGACTGGAGGGCACCGTCTGGCAGCGCACCGACGGCAACGCCCTGGCCGGTGCCGACCAGGCCGGCGGCCCCGCGAACTGGCTGTTCCAGACGCCCGGTTGCTGGGGCGACGCCACCTGCGCCGACCGGCCCGGCACCCGCGCGCTGCTCGCGAAGATGACCGCCGACGTCTCCGCCGCCACCCGGACCGTCGACGTCTCCAGCCTCGCGCCGTTCCCCGACGGCGGGTTCGAGGACGCCCTGGTCGCCGGGCTCAAGGCCTCGGTCGCCGCCGGGCACCGCCCGGTGGTGCGCATCCTGGTCGGCGCGGCGCCGCTGTACAACGCCAACGTGCTGCCGTCGCGGTACCGGGACGACCTGGTCGCGAAGCTCGGACCGGCCGCCCCGTCGGTCAGCCTCAACATCGCCTCGATGACCTCCTCGCGCACCGCCTTCTCCTGGAACCACTCCAAGCTCCTGGTGGTCGACGGACGCACCGTCCTCACCGGCGGCATCAACGGCTGGAGCAAGGACTACCTCGACACCTCGCACCCCGTCTCGGACGTCGACCTCGCGCTCACCGGCCCCGCCGCGACCTCCGCCGGCCGCTACCTGGACACCCTCTGGGAGTGGACCTGCGGCCGGACCGGCCTCCTCGACAACGCGTGGTTCGCCTCCTCGGACGGCGGCGCCTGCCGCCCGTCGATCGAACGCGAGCTCAACCCGTCCGCCCCCGCCGCCGGGAACGTCCCGGTGATAGCCGTCGGCGGCCTCGGCGTCGGCATCAAGGACGCGGACCCCTCCTCCGGGTACCGGCCCGGTCCCGTCCCCGGGGCGGCGGACGCCAAGTGCGGCCCGCTGACCCTGCACGACAACACCAACGCCGACCGCGACTACGAGACCGTCAACCCCGAGGAGAACGCCCTGCGCGCCCTGGTCGGCAGCGCCCAGCGGCACATCGAGATCTCCCAGCAGGACCTGAACGGCACCTGCCCGCCGATCTCGCACTACGACTCCCGGCTCTACGACACGCTGGCCGCCAAGCTGGCCGCCGGGGTCAAGGTGCGGATCGTGGTCAGCGACCCGGCCAACCGGGGCACCGTGGGCAGCGGGGGCTACTCGCAGATGAAGTCCCTCGCCGAGATCAGCGACGTCCTGAAGGCCCGGCTCACCGCGCTCACCGGCGACCGGGGCAAGGCCGACGCGGCCCTCTGCGGCAACCTCCAGCTCGCCTCCTTCCGTGCGGCCCCCACCGCCACGTGGGCCGACGGGCACCCGTACGCGCTGCACCACAAGCTGGTCGCGGTCGACGACTCGGCCTTCTACATCGGCTCCAAGAACCTGTACCCGGCCTGGCTGCAGGACTTCGGCTACATCGTCGAGAACCGCAACGCGGCCGCACAGCTCGACCGCGACCTGCTCGGCCCCGAGTGGAAGTACTCGCAGGCCGCCGCGACCGTCGACTGGTCCACCGGGACCTGCCGCGCCTGAGGTCGAGGCCTGAGGTTCGAAGCCTGATGGCCGGCCGGCGGGTTCCCTGCTCAGGCCGCCCGGGGCGGGCGCTGCTCATGGCGGCGCCCGCCCCGCTCTGCTCTCACTCGGGGGGCTCCCGCCGTCTCCGGGTCGGGAGTCGCGGGAGCTACGCCCGCACGAACCCGTGGCTGCGCTCCACCTTCGCCACGTGCAGTGTGTAGTTCTGGTACCAGTCGGCCCGCCCGCGCTTCTGCGCGGAGCGGTGCTCGGCGTTGGTCCGCCACTCCGTGAGGGCGTCGGCGTCGCGGAAGTACCCGACGGTGATGCCCAGTCCGCCGGGCGTCTGCGCGTGGTCCATCCCCAGGTACCCGGGGATGTCGTTCACCAGCTCTTCCATGCGGGCGTTGGTCTCGCTGTAGTCGCTCTGGTCCTGCGTCCGGAGCGCGGTGAAGACGGCGACGTAGTACGGGGGTTCAAAGGCCTGGACGGGTGCGACGGGTGCTTCGGAGTGATCACTCATGCCGCCACCGTAGGGCGGCACGCGTCCGGTGATCCAGTGTCTTTACCGAACGGTGGAACAAGGGTTCGGGATCTTGACCGAAGCCGTCCGGGCCCTCCCGCGGCGGCCCGGACGGCGCGGTACGCGGCTGCTCAGAGGCCGAAGCGGACCCGGTGGGTGGCGGGGACCAGGTCGGCGTACTCGGGGTGCTTGGTGATCCAGCCGCGGATGAAGGGGCAGTAGGGGAGGACGGCGAGGTGCTGGTCGCGGGCCGTGTCCAGGGCGGCGCGGGCCAGTCGGCCGGCGAGGCCTCGGCCCTCGAAGCGGGGGTCGATCTCGGTGTGGATGAAGGCGATCTCGTCGCCGGAGCGGTGGTACTCGGCGAAGCCGGCGAGTTCGCCGCCGTCGTGGATCTCGAAGCGGGACTTCTCGGTGTTGTCGGTGACGGTCTGCTCCACGGTTCCTCCTCGGGTGCGGCGGGTCGCCTCGGCGGACGACCGCTGGTGGCCGGCGCCGCTGTCAGCAGCATAGTTGAATGCTCAACATTTGTCTCCCGCGACGCGCGGGGCGGGTGGGTGTGGACGGTCTCAGTCCGAGACGGTCCGCCCGGTGCGGTACGGCGCCAGGAACGCCGTCAGGGCGGAGAGCATCGCCTCCGGGGCCTCCTCTGCGGGGTAGTGGCCGCACTCGGGGAGGACCAGGGTCTCCACGTCGTCGGCGGCCAGCCGCATCGTCGCGCCGACCGAGGCGCCGAGGTTCGCCGCTCCGCCGATCGCCAGGACGGGGAGGGAGAGCCGCCGAGCCGCGCGCTGCCGGTTCTGGGCGATGGTGGTGTCCAGTGCCCGGTAGAACTCGAAGCTGCAGCGCAGCGCCTGCGGATCGGCGGCGAGGATGTCGACGTAGTGCCGGACGGCGTGGTCGGGCAGGGGCTTCGCGGACTTCGTGGCGAACTGGTGGCCGAAGTAGAGGTGCTCCCGCCCGGCGACCAGCTGCTCGTTGACGCCGGCGAGGCGGTTGAAGGCGAAGTGCCAGAGCCGGTCGTTGGCCTCCTGGCTGCCGAAGAGCGGCGGCGTGGGGGAGAGCCCGGGGATCGCGGCCTCGGCGACGGCCAGGCGTTCGAGCCGGTCGGGGTGGTCCGCGGCCAGGGCGTAGCCGGTCCACATGCCGACGTCGTGTCCGACCATGGCGAACCGATGGTGCCCGAGCGCGTCCATGAGCGCCACCAGGTCGCGGGCGAGCGTGCCGGTGTCGAACCCGTCCAGGGGCTTGTCGGACAGTCCGACGCCGCGCGGATCGACGGCGACGACCTGGAAGTCCCGTGCCAGCGCGGGCATCAGGAGGCGCCAGGCGTACCAGGTCTGCGGCCAGCCGGCGAGCAGCAGCAGCGGCGGACCCTCGCCGCCGGTGACGGCGTGCAGGCGCAGGTGCCCGGTGTCGACGTACCGGCTGGTGAAGGTCTGCGCGAATCCGGCCGGGAGGTTCGGTGCCCCGGCGACGGAGCCGGGGCCTTCGGGCGTGGGTGACTGGCTCATGATCTTTCCTTTCGCGGTGCCGGCTGATCTGGCCACTGGCCGTCACGGTAGCCATCCTGGACCGATCGGTCAAAGATAGTTTGACCGATCGGTCCAGGACGCGGGTAGGCTCACGGCAGACGGGTGAAACGGGAGGTTTGTGCGGTGTCCGGCCGGAAGCAGTTCGACGTCGGGGAGGCCCTCGACCGGGCCATGGAGGTGTTCTGGCAGCGCGGGTACGCGGACGCCTCGCTGGACGCCCTCGGCTCCGCCACCGGCCTCGGCCGGGGCTCCCTCTACGGCACCTTCGGCAGCAAGGACGCCCTGTTCCACCAGTGCCTCGACCGCTACGCGTCGCTCTACGGCGCCCGGTACGAGCAGGCGTTCGCCGCTCACCCCGGTGACCCGGTGCGCGCCGTCGAGGCGTTCTTCGACGTCGTCCTGGAGCGCATCGCCGACCCGTCGGTGCCCGCCGGGTGCCTCGTCGCCCAGTCCGCCGCGCAGTCGCCGACGCTGACGGAGGAGAGCGGCGCTCGGGTGCGCGGCCTCCTCGACCTGCAGCACCGACGGGTCCGCGCCGCGCTGGCGGACTCCCCGGCCGACGCCCGGACGCTCGACGAGCTCGCCACCTTCGTCGTCGCCGTCAACCAGTCGCTGGCCGTCCTGAGCCGGGCCGGCACCCCGGACGCCGAGCTGCGCTCCGTGGCCCGGCTGGCCTGCGCGACGGTGGCGGACTCCCTCGCCCGGGCGGCAGCCGAGGGCGACGCCGCGAGCTGACGGGCGCCCGGGTCCGGCCTGGTCACCGGGCACCCGTGGGGGAAGGGCCGGCTCAACTCGGTGCAGTAGCACGGGAGAAGAGGAGCAGATGGCGGATGGCCCGGCGGTGCGGAGCCCCGGCCGCGGCGCGTGTCACGTGACCCAGGTACCGCCGTTCCGGCACCGGGTCTTCGTGACTTTCCGTGACCATCGCGGCTCGGCAGGATCTACCTCACCGAACGGAACGCCGGCAGGAAGGCGGACCGGACAGGTGGTGGCGGTGACGCCCCCCCTGGCCGCCCGCACCCGTACCGCGTTGTGCCGGTCCGCCTGACGCTTCCTCCGAACCCGCCCGAAAGCAGCCCATCATGAGCGCCGTTAGCGCCCGCCTGAAGAAGTCCGCCACCGCCACCGCCCTGGCCGCCAGCCTCCTCGCCGGGGCCGGTACGGCGCTGGTCGCGGCCCCGACCCCGGCCGCCGCGGCCGACTGCGCCGGCAAGGACGGCGTCGGGGGCGGCAACTGCACCAGCGCCCTGATCGGCGCCGTCGCCGACACCGTCAAGTTCGTCCTCGGTGCGGCCAACCAGGCGAAGATGGAGAACGCCCAGTTCACCCAGGCCCTGGTCTCGAAGCTGAGCAGTGCCGCGCCCGGCTACAACGTCCTCGTCTTCAAGTACGACGGGACGGACGCCTTCGACACCAAGTGGTTCAAGAACGACTACTCGGCGAACATGCGGGGGGTGATGTTCGAGGACGACGTCAAGCTGGAGCACCACGACAAGGAGGGCGGGCCGCAGGGCTACGACGACTTCAAGGTCTGGGTCTTCGCGGGCGAATCGACCTTCGTCAACTACGGTGACGGCGGCTTCATGAACTGGGCCTTCATCGGCCATGACTCGGACACCAGCGGCCGCGGGGGCCGGCTCATCCACTTCCCGGCCCGGGTGGTGCCGGGGTCCTCCAGCGGCTCCACCCCGCCGCCCGGAACCCCCTCGACGCCCCAGGTGCCGATCGGCGGCCAGATCATCACCGTCCCCGCGATCCCCATCAGCAGCCCGGGGACCCCCGGCATCCCCGCGCACGATACCGGCGACACCGGGACCAACATCCCCGGCGGCCACATCCGGATGGGGTTCGGTGTCGCCGACTCGGGCGCCGCCCAGCTGACCGGCACGCTGCACCCGAGCGTCAAGAACGGCCGGGCCCCCGCCGCCAACGGCTCCGCGAGCGGCACCCCGGTCACCGCCGCCACCAGCACCGCAGGCAAGTCCACCGGCTGGGTCTTCAGCCAGGACGCCGGTGGGCTCTACAAGATCACCAACGCCGTCACCGGCCTCGCCCTCACCGAGAACACCAAGAGCTACCTGGCCGAGGCGCGCCCCTGGACCGGCTCCGCCGCCCAGAAGTGGGAGGTCTTCGCGTTCGGCGACGGCGAGTACCAGATCCGCGTCAGCACCGACGACTGCCTCACCTACGACGAGGACAACAAGGCGCTCGGCGTCTGGACCTGCACCAACGACTGGAACCAGCGCTGGACGATCAAGCCCTGACCGTCCCGCGCTCCATTCCGCACCTGACTCCGCCCCTGCCGGGACCCGCCGGCGGGGGCGGGCCCGTGTCCGGCCCGACGCCGGGCCCATGCCCCGGGGGCGCGTCACGAGGCGGGGAGGCCGTGGCCGTGGGTGAAGGCGAACAGGGCCAGCTGCATGCGGGTGGTGGCGCCGGTCTTGCTGCGGATCCGTCGGAGGTAGGTGTCGACGGTGTGCGGGCTGAGCTGGAGGCGGCGCGCGATGGTGTCGTAGGTGGCTCCCCGGGCCAGCAGCTCCAGCACCTCCACCTCCCGGCGGCTCAGGGCGGGGGCGGCGGTGGCGGGTCGGGACATCGGGGCACTCTCCTGGCTGAGGGAACGTCGAACGGGAGCGGTGGTCATGGCGACCGCTCAGTAGATGGGCTGGCAGCCGGGGGTCGTGCACGCGCCGCCCCACGAGGTGTCGTCCGCGTGAACGTTGCGGGCCGCCGTCGCGTGGTCCTGCGGAACGGCGAGCGCGGCGGGGGCGCTGATCCCGAGAAGTGCCGTGAGCAGTACGGCGGCGGTGATGAAACGCTTCATGGAGTCCTCCTGGAGGGACCTCAACTGATCGCCGAGCGGGTCCCGGCCTGTGATCTAGCATGTCGCCGAGATGATCACGCGCCTACGGGTCGACCACCTCACCAAGCTGGGTGGCAGCAAAGTGACTGGGGGATGTACATGGATGTTTCCGGCGAACCGGACGATCTGACGGGCGGAACGGAGCCCGATCAGGTCGACGTGGCGGTCTACTCCTGGGTACTGGAACACCACCGGCTCGAACCCGCCGCCATCGCCGCCGACTTGGGACTGGACCCGGACCGGGCCGCCGCCTCGGTACGCCGGCTGAGCGCCCTGCGCCTGGTGTACCCGGATCCGCAGGACCCGACGGCGGGCTACGCCGTCGCACCGGAGGCCGCGATGGCCCGGCTCGCCGCCCCCGTCGAGGCCCGGATCCGCCGCGAGCAGGAGGAGCTGGCCAGGGGGCAGGCCCAGCTCGTCGGCTTCTTCCCCCACTACCAGCGGGGCGGACGGGTGGCCGGCGCCGGTGAGGGGGTCGAGGTCATCAGCAGCCTCCAGGAGGTACGGGCGGCGCTCGACCGGGCCTCGGACAGCTGCCGGAGCGAGGTGCTGGCCAGCCAGCCCGGTGGCGGAAGCCGGGTGCCGGAAGCCATGGAGGAAGCGCTCGGCCGTGACCGCGCGCTGCTCGCCCGCGGGGTGCGGATGCGCACGCTCTACCACCACACCGCACGCTTCAACGGCCCCAGCCAGGCGTACGTGGAAGCGGCCTCACCGCTCGGCGGCGAGTACCGCACCGTCCACGAGCTGTTCGGCCGCATCATCGTCTTCGACCGCGAACTCGCCTTCATCCCCGCGAGCGACGGCTCCTGGGGTGCGGTGGCGATCCGCCAGGAGTCGCTGGTCGCCTACCTGTGCGAGATCTTCGAGCAGTCCTGGTCGTGTGCCAGGCCGTTCTCCGCCGCCACCGCGGACGGCCTGGAGCAGGTCTCCCAGGAGATCGACCGGACCATCCTGCGGCTGCTCGCCGCCGGGCTCAAGGACGAGACGATCGCCCGCCGCCTCGGGATGTCCCTGCGCACCGCGCGGCGTCACATCGCCGACATCATGGGCCAGTTGGATGCCGAGAGCCGGTTCCAGGCCGGTGTGGCCGCCGCCCGTACCGGGCTGCTGGGCGAGTAGCGGCACCCGGGGCGGCCGGGGAGGACAGGGCACGCGGGTGGCAGGGTCACGCGACTCCGGGACCGGGTTCGCGTGACTGTCCCGGCGCCACCGCGGGAACCCATGATGGAGCCCGGCGAAGGGAAGCCTCCCGACGCGAGGCTCCGGAACGGAGGACGACGGTGCAGTGGGGGCCGGACGATCAGGAGAACGAACCGGCCGACGAGGGCGGTTACCTCCTGGAACTGGCCGCGTTCCTCTCGGCCCGGACCGGTGGAGGGCCGGCCGTCCTCTGGACGGACTACGAGCCCCCCGTCACCGGCGACCCGTCCACGGCGGAGGACACGGCAGCCCTCGCCGCCGGGCTGAGCGCACTGCTGGGCGTCACCGTCCGGGCCCTCCCGCAGGACCCCGCGGACCCGCACGCGGTCCAGACGCGACAGGCCGAGTCGGAACTCCTGGTACTCCAGCTGTCCTCCGTCACCGAGATCCTGGTCGACGCCTCGACCGCCCCGACCGGTACGAACGCCGGTCCGACCGGCTCCACGGCCCCGACCGCCCCGACCGACGCGCACCGGGTGCCGCTGGCGGTCCGGCTCCGGGGCGGCCAGGCGCTCTTCGTCCCGTGCCGCTCGACCTGCACGCTGCTGCCCGGGCCGGGCTCCCGGCACGCGGTACTCCAGATCCCGGCACCGCGAACCGGGCTGCGGGCCCGTCCCGGGACAGGCCGCCCCGGGTAGGTCGTCGGCGCCGCCCGGCGGCCGGCTTCCGGCGCGGCGGGGCTCAGCCCTTGACCGCGCCGACGGCGAGGCCGGAGGCGATACTGCGCTGGACGAGGAGGAAGAAGACCACGACGGGCAGGGCGGTCAGGGTGGCACCGGCCATGAGACCGCCGTAGTCGGTCCCGAAGCTGGTCTGGAAGGAGACCAGCCAGATGCTGACGGTCTGCTTCTCCGGAGTCGACAGCAGGATGTAGACGAGGACGTACTCATTCCAGGCCTGGACGAGGGCGAAGACGGAGGTGGCGACGATGCCGGGTGCGAGCAGCGGGAGCACCACCCGGCGGAAGGCGCCGAGCCGGCCGCAGCCGTCGACCATGGCCGCCTCCTCGAGTTCCACGGGGACCCCGGCGATGAAGCCGCGCAGCATCCAGACCGTGAACGGCAGCGTGAACACCAGGTAGGTGAGGACCACGCCGGTGAGGCTGTCCGTCATCCCGACGTCGTTCAGCAGCAGGTAGACCGGGATGATCAGGGCCGTCAGCGGGACCATCTGGACGATGAGGATCACCACGACGAAGGCCTTGCGGCCCGCGAAGCGGAAGCGGGCGAGGGCGAAGGCGGCGAGCGCGCCGACGACCAGCGACACCAGGACGGTGCCGATGCCGATGACGACGCTGGAGCGGACGTTGGCCCAGAAGGTCTCGGTGCCCAGCGCCCGGGCGAAGTTGTCGAGCGTGGGGCGGCCCGGCCAGAACTTCGGTGGCAGGCTCAGGATCTCGGTGGCCGGCCGGAACGCGGTGAGCACCATCCAGTAGACGGGGAAGCCGATCACCGCGGCGACGAGCAGTCCGAGCAGGTCGTGGCCCAGCGACCGCCGTCGCCTCATTCGATCTCTCCCGTCCTGAGCATCTGACGCAGGTGGACGACCGATCCGGCGAGCAGCAGGACGACGGTCACGAGCGCGATCGCGGCCCCGGTGCTGTACCGGTTCACGGCGAAGGACTCGATGAAGGAGTAGACGCCCAGCAGGTAGTACTCCCGCTCGGGCTGGCCGCCGCGCATGAGCCAGATCTGGTTGAAGACGCCGAAGTCCCAGATGGCCGACAGCGTGGTCACCATGACGAGGACCGGTCTGATCACCGGCAGGGTGACGTGCCGGAAGACCTGGAGGGGCCGGGCCCCGTCGAGGACCGCGGACTCCTCCAGTTCGGGCGGGACCTGGGCCAGCGCGGCCCGCAGGGTGATCGCGGCGAACGGCAGCGAGCCCCACACCACGACGGCGACGATGACGGTGAACCCCTGCCAGGGGTTGGTGAACCAGTTGTGGCGGGCCAGGTCGACCCCGGGCAGGTTCGAGAGCAGCCAGTTCACCACGCCGTAGTCGGCGTCGAAGAGCCAGCGGAAGACCGACGAGGCGACCATGACGGGCATGGCCCACACGGTGACCAGCACCCCGGCGATGACGGCGCGCACCCACGGGGAGACCCGGTGCATCAGCCGGGCGGTGAACAGCCCGCAGAGCACGGTGAGGGCGACGCACACCGTGGTGAAGAGCACCGTGCGGGCGACCACCGTCCAGAAGAACCCGTCCCCGAGGATCCTGCGGAACTGGTCCAGCCCGGCCCACGGCGGCGAGGTGCCGCCGAACAGCTGCTCGCGGGTCATGTCCTGGAAGGAGAGGACGACCATGTCCACGAGCGGGTAGCCGAGCACCAGGACGAGGGCGAGGACGGTCGGGCCGATCAGCAGGTACGGCAGCAGCGGACGCCGCCGCCGGACCCGGTCAGCGCTCATTGATCACTTCGTCGATCCGCCGGTCCGCCTCCCGCGCGGCGTCCTGCACCGACGCCTTGCCGTTGGCGATCCGCTCCAGCATCTCGGGCAGGACGTTGGACTTCTCCACCGACGTCCAGCCGGGCGCGAACGGGGTCATCCAGCCCCCGGTCGCCGCGGCCTGGGCAGCGGGGCCGTTGATGCCGCCGGCGGCGACCTCGGTCAGCTGGGTGGTGTTGTTGGGCAGGGTGTTCGCGGCGATCAGCGTCTTCTGGGACTCCCGGTCGGTGAACAGCCTGATCCAGTCGCCGGCCAGGTCCTTGCGCGTCGACTTGGCCGGCACGGCCAGGGTGGAGCCGCCGAGGAAGGGTGGCAGGAGCTTCCCGGACGGGCCGGGGAAGGGGAAGGTGGCGAACTTGTCCTTCAGCTTCGGGTCCCCGCCGGAGCGTTCGTCGGCGGCGGCGCCGGCCTCCCAGGTGTTGCCGTAGAAGACGCCCACGCGGCCCTGGCCGACGACGGCCGGCTGGTCGCCGTTGTCCTTGGCGCGGTCGCCGACGTAGTAGGCGTCGATCAGCCGCTTCCACTCGGTGAGCCCGGCGACGGAGTTGGGCGAGGACAGCGAGGCCTTCCAGCGGTTGCCGTCCTTCACCGCGATCTCGCCGCCCGCGTCCTTCAGGAAGGCCATGGCCGCGTACCAGTAGCGGCCGGGCATGTAGAGGGCGGAGAAGTTCGGGTCCTGGGTGCCGAAGGTGCTCTTCAGCCGGTCGAACGCGGAGAGGAGTTCGGGGTATGTCTTCGGGGCGCCCGGCACACCGGCCTGGGTGAAGTAGTCGGTGCGGTAGACACCGACCCGGGCCCCGACGTAGTAGGGCACGCAGTAGGCCTTGCCGTTGTCGCGGCAGGCGTCGGCGAGCGCCGGCAGCCAGGCGTCCGACTGGTCGAAGCGGGCCGGGTCGAGGGTGGCGAAAGCGCCGTTGACGATGTAGTTGGTGGTCTCGCTGTTGCCCATCTCCACCACGTCGGGCACGTTCTTCCCGGCGAGGACGGCGTCCAGCTTCTGGTTCTTCGTCGTCCACTGCTGGTACTGGACGTCGGCCCGGACCTCGGGGTGGGCCTTGGCGAAGCGGTCGTTGGTGGACTGGACCAGTTGTGGCCAGTTCTCCTGGGCGTCCACGGCCAGCCACACCGTCAGCTTGCCGCCGGCCCCGGAACCGCTGCCCGAGCCGGAGCCGCCGCATCCGGCCGCGGCCAGGGACAGGAGCAGGGTGAGGACCAGGGGGCGACAGGACGCGCGAATGGCCATGGGCTCTCCAAGTTCACTGTGGGGGTGACCTTTTGACTACCCCTCAGATCAGCTTGCGTCGCGGGGGAGCGGACATTCGGCCGGAAGACGTCCGGCTCCGGGCCCGGCGGAAACCCCAACTTTCGGATGGGGCGTGGCCCTTCGCATTCGCACCTCCCAGGTCGACGGGTCGTGCGGCAGTGAGTCCGGCTGCCCGGGAGGAACAGTGAACGGCAGGCCGGCGCCTGCTGTGACGACGTATTCAGGACAGATTGGAGTAGACCAATAGCGCGGCTCACCCGCCGGGCGTGCGGCGGGCCTCCGGGAGCAGGGCGCGGAAGGCCGCGGCGACGGCGTCGGGGTGTTCCTGCATGGCGACGTGGCCGACGCCGGGCAGGGTGAGGAGCCGGGCGTCCCGGAAGGCCGTGTAGGACCGGGCCGCCGTACGGAAGGGGACGAGGCGGTCCTCGCGGCCGAAGACGAGCAGGGTGGGGGCGGTGACCCGGCGGGCCTGGTGCCAGGGCGAGGGCTCGCCCGGCAGTCGGAGGTGGGCCCGGGCGACGGCGCGCACGCCCTCCACCAACATCTTCCGATTGTACGGGAGTTCGGCGCGGCGCAGGCGTTCGCGCACTTCGGTCGCCCGCTGTTCGGCGTTGACGCGGGACGGGTCGGCGTAGATCAGGCGGTAGAGGTCGTCGAGCTGCCGGTCGGGGCCCCGGGTGGACAGCAGCCGGGCGTACAGGCGGGCGGCGCCCGGCAGGCCCAGCAGGGAGATCCGCAGGGCCTGCGGCGGTGGGAGGGCGGGCAGGACCGGGGAGACGAGGGTCAGGGTGGCGACCAGCTCCGGGCGGTGGGCGGCGAGGTGGAGGGCGGTCAGGCCGCCGAGCGAGTTGCCGACCAGGTGGACGCGGCGGTGCCCGGTGCGGACGAGGTGGCGGGCGACGGCCGCGGCCTGGCGCCCGACGGTGACGAGGCCGTCGGGCGGGGGAGCGGAGCGGCCGAAGCCGGGGAGGTCGAGGGCCAGGCAGTGCACCGACGACCGGAGGCGCTCGATCAGGGCGGCCCAGTTGTGGGTCCAGCCGCCGAGCCCGTGCAGGAACACGGCGGTGTCGGCGTCCGGGCGGGCGCCGGGTACGTAGGCGGTGGAGAGCGGCTGGTGCATGGCGGGTCCGTTCCTCGGTCTCACCCGCGCCCCGCGGCGGAGGACTCCGCCAGCGCGAGCCGGTAGTGGTCGACGAGCCGGTCGCCGACCGCCTCCCAGCTGCGTTCCACGACCGCGGCCCGGCCCGCCCGGCCGAACGCCCGGCGGAGCTCCGCGTCCCGGGCGAGCCGTTCCACCGCCTCCCGGAAGCCGGTGCCCGCGCCGGGCGGGACGAGGAAACCGGTGCGTCCGGGCTGGACCAGGTCGAGCGGTCCGCCGACGGCGGGGGCGATCACGGGCAGGCCGCTGGCCATCGCCTCCTGGAGGGTCTGGCCGAAGGTCTCGAACGGTCCGGTGTGCGCGAAGACGTCGAACGAGGCGTAGAGCCGGGCGAGTTCGTGCCCGGTACGGCGGCCCAGGAAGAGCGCGTCCGGCAGCGCGGCGGCCAGCCGGGTGCGGCTGGGGCCGTCGCCGACCACCACCAGCCGTACGCCCGGGAGCCGGGACACCTCGGCCAGCCGCTCGACCTGCTTCTCCGGCGCCAGCCGCCCGACGTAGCCGACCAGCACCTCGCCGGGCCGGCCGAGGCGCCGGCGCAGGGCCTCGTCCCGGTGGCCGGGGTGGAAGCGCACGCAGTCGACGCCGCGCGGCCACAGGTGGACCCGGGGGACCCCGTGGGCCGTCAGGGCGTCGAGCGAGGCCCGGGACGGCGCCAGGGTCCGCGCGGCCGCCGTGTGGATGAGCCGCAGCCGGTGCCAGGCCAGCCGGGCCCCGGCGGCTCCGGCGAAGGGCAGGTAGGTCCGGGCGTACGCGGCGAGGTCGGTCTGGTAGACGGCGACGACGGGGACGCCCGCGCGCCCGGCCGCCGCCGCTCCGGCCGCCCCGAGGGCGAACGGGCCCGCCAGGTGCACCACATGGGGGCGGTGCTGCTCGACGGCGTCGGCCACCCGGCGCCCGGGGAGGGCGATCCGCACCTCCGGGTAGCCGGGCAGCGGGACGGACGGGACGCGGACCACCCGGTAGCCGTACGCCGACTCGTACGGCTCGCTCCCGCTTCCGCTCCCGCTGGTGCGGCGCTGGGCCGCCGGGGCCACCACCAGCGGGACGTGCCCCCGGGCCAGGAGGTGCTCGGCGGTCCGGAGCACGCTGTGGGCCACGCCGTTGACCTGCGGGGCGAAGGACTCGGCGACGATCACCACCCGCAGCCGCTCGCCGCCGGGGGCCGGGCCGGCCGCGGCGGGCGCCGCCGGCCCGGGCAGGACCCCGCTCACCGGGCGGCCTCCGCAGGTGCCGTGCTCTTCGCCGCGGCCGCGGCCTCCGGGCGGGCCGGGACGGACCGGCCGACCGCGCGCAGGTCCCGCAGGATCTCCCGGAAACAGGCGGTCAGACCCGCCTCGGCGTACGGCACGCCGATCTCCGCGCAGTAGGCGCGCACGATGCGCGAGGCCGGGCGCAGCGCCGCCACCGGCATGGCCGGGAAGAGGTGGTGCTCGATCTGGAGGCCGAGGCCGCCGAAGAGGAAGTGGACGAACCGGCCGGCCCGCAGGTTGCGGGAGGGCAGCACCTGCCGCCGGAGGTAGTCGGTGCGCTCGGCGCCGGGGCCGGTCATCGGCATGCCCTTGTGGTTGGGGGCGAAGATGCAGCCCAGGTAGACGCCGAACAGTGCCCCGAACAGCGCGGTGAAGGCGAGCGCCTGGAGCGGGGAGAGCACGAGGACGGTCAGGGCCGCCGCGACGGCGTAGTGCAGTACGGCGAGGGTGCGTTCCAGCGCCGGGTACCTGACGGTGCCGCGGGTGAGGGTCAGGCCGGTGGCGACGAGCAGGCCGAGTGCCTGGAGGGACAGCAGCGGGAAGAACAGTGCCGCCTGGTGCCGTGCCACGAACCGCCGCAACCCCCGTGTCCGATCGGCCTGTTGGGCGGTCCGGGCGAAGAGGAGGGAGTCGGCGGCCGGGTCCTGGCCCTCGCGGTTCGGGTGGGCGTGGTGCCGGTTGTGGTCGTCGACCCACCAGCCGTAGCTCATGCCGACCACCAGGTTCCCCAGCACGATGCCCACCAGGTCGGTCGTCCGGCGATCGGCGAACACCGCGCGGTGCGCGACGTCATGGCCGAGCAGCGCCAACTGGCCCAGTACGAGGGCGAACAGCGGCGCCAGGCCGAGCTGCCACCAGCTCGCGCCGAGCGCCGTGAACCCGGCCAGCAGCCCCGCCAGCGCGGCCAGCAGTGCCGCGCTCCGGCACGCGTAGTACAGCGGGCGCCGACGCAGCAGACCGGCCTGCGCCACGCGCCGGTACAGTTCGGCGAACTCGCCGCGCCGGGCGGTCCCGGTGCTCGGGGGGTCCGGGATGTCCTGAACGGTCATGCCACCAATCCGGTCTCGGGCCGCCCCGGCCGGCCGTGTCCGTGCTGCGTGCCTGGGGCTCGAAGGCCCTGAGCCTTCCGTACCCGACCCGTCGGTGTCCCGCGCTGCCGGTGAATGCGACCCGATCGGGCGGGTGGCGGCCACGGGCTGACGGCCCGCCGTTCGGAGGTCGGGAATCCGTACGGGCTGCCGCCGGGGGAGTGGGTTGTGGGGAGGCCGTCGACGCGATCGGGCTCCTGGAGCCGTCCGTCCGGCAGGCGAGGGGGCGTGACCGTATGTTGATCCGACCGGATGGCGGCCCTTCGCCGCGCGGCGCGCCGGGTCGTCGCCGAACCGGGCGTGTCCCGGTACGCGGGCTAGGTTCGGGTCCGTGACCGGCAACGACGCGGTCCTGGCGCTGATGGTCGTCACGGCGCTGGGCTTCGACTTCACCAACGGCTTCCACGACACCGGCAACGCGATGGCGACCTCGATCGTGACCGGCGCCCTCCCGCCGCGCGTCGCGGTCGCCGTCTCGGCGGTGCTCAACCTGGTCGGCGCGTTCCTGTCGACCGCCGTGGCGGCGACCATCGCCAACGGCCTGGTCGCCAGCGGGGAGGTGACCCTGACGGTGGTGTGCGCCGGCCTGACCGGCAGCATCCTGTGGAACCTGGCCACCTGGTTCCTCGGGATCCCCTCCAGCTCCTCGCACGCGCTGATCGGCGGGGTGGTCGGGGCGACGGTGGCGGCGGCCGGGGTCGGGGCCGTCAAGTGGCAGGGGCTGGTCTCCAAGGTGATCGTGCCCGCGGCGCTGTCGCCGTTCATCGCCGGCGGGGTGGCGGTGGTCGGCACCCTCCTGGTCTACCGCCTCACCCGGGACGTGCCCGAGGGCCCGCGCGGGCGCGGGTTCCGGCTCGGCCAGATCGGCTCGGCCTCCATGGTGTCGCTCGCCCACGGCACCAACGACGCGCAGAAGACCATGGGCGCCATCACCCTGGCCCTGATCGCCAACGGCACCCTGCAGGCCGGGGCGAAGGCGCCCGACTGGGTGATCGTCTCCTGCGCGCTCGCGATCGCCCTGGGCACCTACATCGGCGGCTGGCGGGTGATCCGCGCGCTGGGCAAGGGGCTGGTGGAGATCGAGCCGCCGCAGGGGATGGCCGCCGAGTCGGCCTCGGCCGCGGTGATCCTCTGCTCCACCGACTTCGGCTACTCGCTCTCCACCACCCACGTGGCCACCGGGTCGATCCTGGGCTCGGGGATCGGGCGCAGCGGTGCCGTGGTGCGCTGGCAGCTCGCCCGCCGGATGGTGGCGGCCTGGCTGCTCACCCTGCCGGCCGCGGCGGGGGTCGGCGCGGTGGCCTACTGGACCGCGAACGGGATCGGCGGGACGACCGGGGTGGCGGTGATCTTCACCGTGCTGGTGCTGGCGTCGGTCGCCTTCTTCGCCGCCTCCCGCTACCCGGCCGTGACGCCGGAGAACGTCAACGCCGCCTGGACCGGTTCGGTGGCCCCGGAGCCCGTCAAGGACGAGGTGAGGTCGTGAACTCCTGGGTCAACCTGGACGCGGTGTGGAAGATCGTCGTGGTGGGCCTGGTCACCGGCGCCGGCCTGCCCGCGCTGTTCGCCCTCGGCCTGCGCCTGCTCAACCCGTCCGGTCCGTCCAGTCCGTCGGACCCGTCCGCCCCGTCCGGCCCGGCCGGTGAGCCGGCGGCCGTCCGGCCCACCGCCGGCCCGGTCGGCTCCACCCTGGCCGGACTCCTTTTCGCGCTGGTGCTCGCGGCGATCGGCTGGGGCATCTACGTCATCGTCAACCACCGCTGACCGTCCGCCGCCCCGGCCCGGCCCGGGCGGGCCCCGCCGAATTCCGCTCCGGCAACCGGGTGAAATGGTACGGAGTCGCCTGGCGCGAATGGAAGCCGGGCCCGACGCTGCCAGAATGCAATTTCTCCGAGGGCCACCTGAACGGACGGGGCCACTGGACGGCAGGAGCGGAACATGCGACTCGTTCGACCACGCAATAGTTCGGAAAGCGCGCCCGACCTGGATGCGGCGCGTCTCCCGTGGACGTTGATGTACCACTCGGTGACGTCGGCGACCGAGGATCCCTATCTGATCACCGTCGACCCCGCGCGATTCCGCCGCCAGCTGCGCTGGCTGTCCGCGCGCGGACTGCGCGGGGTGTCGGTGGGCGAGCTGATGCGTTCCCACCGGAACGGCACCGCCGCGGGAAAGGTGGGGCTCAGCTTCGACGACGGATACCGCGACTTCGTGGAGGAGGCCCTGCCCGCACTGGCGGAGTACGACTTCACGGCGACGGTCTACGTGGTGGCCGGCCGGCTCGGCGGGTACAACGACTGGGACGAGCAGGGCCCGCGCAAGCCGCTGATGACGGCGGCCCAGGTCCGCGAGGCCGCCGCCGAGGGGGTGGAGATCGGCTCGCACGGGCTGACGCACCGGCGGCTGGCGGGCCTGGGGGCGCGGGATCTGGCGGCCCAGGTCGCCGACAGCCGCCACGTGCTGGAGGACCTCACGGGCCGGTCGGTCGAGGGGTTCTGCTACCCGTACGGTTCGCTCGACGGCGCCGCCGTGGAGGCGGTGGCGCACACCGGGTACGGGTACGGGTGCGCGGTCAGCCCCGGTGTCCACGGCGGGGAGTTCGCGCTTCCCCGATGTTACGTCGGCGACCGGGACGGGCCGCTGCACCTGACCGCGAAGCTGGTGCGCGACCGCTGGTTGCGCTGACGGTCGCTCAGGGGGCGGTGGCGGCCGGCTCCAGGTGCAGCCAGGACTCGTGCCAGAGCAGGGCGCACCGCCGGTCGCAGCCGGTGGCGAGCGGCTCGCCACCGCAGCGCAGGCCGTCGAGGATGAACCAGCGCCCTCCGGTGGGGTGTTGCCACCAGGCGAGGGACCGGTGGCGCAGTTCGAGGGCGCTGTGACGGGTGCCGGTGTGGTGTTCCATCCCCGGCTGGAAGGGGACGCCGTGCAGGCGCCCGTCGGGGTCGAGGGTCGCGCGGATCTCCGCGAGGCCGCGTACGGTCGCCCACAGGGCGACGGGACGGGGGGCGGGGACCGGCGCGGGCGCGGGCTCCAGCCATTCGTCGCGGAACAGCAGGGCGCAGTCCAGCCCGCAGCCCTGGGCGCCGTCGGCGCCGTGGCAGGTGGCGCCGGCCAGGGCGACGGTGCCCGACAGGCGCCGCACCCGGTAGTGGTCGTCGATCATGCGGCGCACGATGCGCTCGACCTGGTAGACGCCGCCGCAGAACGACCACTGGCTGCCGGTGAACCACAGGCCGCGGTGGCGGTCCTTGGCGTCGAGGGTGGCGCGCACCGCGGCCTCGTCCTTCACCCGGACCCAGTCCCCCTCGGCGAACCGGGAGGGCCGGCCGGGCGCCGGAACGTCGGCGCGGCGCTCGCGCAGGCCCTCGCGGGCGATCCTGGCGCGGCGCACGACGCCGAGTGGGGGAAGGTCGCGCAGGGGCAGGTTCTTGTACTGGCACCGGTTCGCGGCGGTTCCGCAGAGCGGCTCCGCGGTATGGGTGAACCGTGATTCCTCAACGGCCATCAGTGAAATCCCATCGGGTCGGAGATATCGGCACAGGCTAGCGCACCCGGTCTTTTACGCGCTGGCTCGTCGGACCCTACCGGCGCCATGTCGAAAGAAATAACACTAGACGCACTAAGAGCCCCATGGGGTGAAACATCGCCGTTCCCGGGGAATTCTGGTCAGGGTCCGTGTTCATGTGCGTGTAATGTTTCCATCGTTGTCGGGGTGGAGTGGCCGAGTGGCTAGGCGGCGGCTTGCAGGGCCGTTCAGATGGGTTCGATTCCTATCTCCACCTTTTACTTCCGAGTTCTTTCGAGACATTTCGATCCGTGTCGAAAGGCGCGCCCGGAACAGGACGAGCGGTGCGGTCACCTGGGGCTCCGGGGCACATCACCCGGCGAAGGGAACGCTCATGTCCACCTCCCCCAGCGGCTCGGCCGCCGCGCTGCGCGCCGTCCAGGTCGCGGCACCGGGTGCGGCC
Organism: Kitasatospora sp. NPDC001119; assembly: GCF_053598475.1. Taxonomy (NCBI): domain Bacteria; kingdom Bacillati; phylum Actinomycetota; class Actinomycetes; order Kitasatosporales; family Streptomycetaceae; genus Kitasatospora; species Kitasatospora sp. NPDC001119. Next base: position 50,216 of record NZ_JBSFKI010000032.1, on the reverse strand, counting down.
CCCGAGCTGGTCGAGGTCCCCCCGCGGGAACCCGGTCCGGGAGCCGTGCGGATCACCGTGGAGGCGTGCGGGGTCTGCCACTCCGACCTGCTCATCGCCGGCGGCCTGCTGCCCGGCAGCACCTTCCCGATCACCCCGGGGCACGAGATCGCCGGCCGCGTCGACGCCCTCGGCGAGGGCGTGGAGGGCTGGCGGGTCGGCGACCGGGTCGCGGTCGGCTGGTACGGCGGCAGCTGCGGGCACTGCGACGCGTGCCGGGCGGGCGACGGCCTGCACTGCGCGCGGGTCGAGATCCCCGGCGTCGCCTATCCGGGCGGGTTCGCCGACTCCGTCGTCGTCCCGGCCGTGGCCCTGGCGGCGGTCCCGGACGAGCTCACCGCGGTCGAGGCGGCGCCGCTGGCCTGCGCGGGGGTGACGGTCTTCAACGCCCTGCGCCGCTCCGCCGCACGGCCCGGGGACACCGTCGCCATCCTGGGGATCGGCGGACTCGGCCACCTGGGCGTCCAGTTCGCCGAGAAGATGGGCTTCCGTACCGTCGCCATCGCCCGCGGCCAGGAGAAGGGGCCGCTCGCGCTCCGGCTCGGCGCCGCCCACTACATCGACAGCACCGCGGGCGATGTCGCCGAGGCCCTGCGGCAGTTGGGAGGTGCGAAGGTGGTCCTGTCCACCGTCACCAACGCGCCCGCCGTGGTGGCGACGATCGACGGGATCACCCGCCGGGGCGAGCTCGTCATGGTCGGACTCCCGGCGGAGCCGCTGGAGCTGAGCGCCCTGCAGTTGATCCAGGGCGACCGGAAGGTCTACGCGCACTCCTCGGGCATCGCGGTCGACACCCAAGACACGCTGCGCTTCGCGGCGCAGACGGGGGTGCGGGCCTGGGTCGAGGAGGTGCCGCTGGAGCGGACCGCGGCGGCGGTGGAGAAGATGGCGGCCAACCGGGCCCGCTTCCGCATGGTCGTCACCACCGGCCGCTGAGCGGCGGTCATCGGAGCCGGCCCTCGGAGCCGGCCCTCGGAGCCGGTCCCTCGGGGTCGGCTCCCGGCGTGTCCGGGCAGGTGGACGGGGGTGAGCGGCCCTCCGGCGGCGCGGCGCGGGCGCGTACCCCTGGACTTACTAGGACGTCCAACTATATGGTCGACGGCAGGTCCGCGGTGTCAGGGAAGCCGGTGTGAGTCCGGCACGGTCCCGCCACTGTGACCGGGGAGTCCGTCCTCGCAGATGACGGCCACTGGCAGCCAGCCGGGAAGGCCTGAGGGCGTGCGGTGATCCGGGAGTCAGGATACCGGCCGCGGGTGGTTCGTGTTTTCCACGAGGATGGAGACGACACACATGACTCCGGGCTGCTTCCGTTCCACCGCGCCTGGCTGTCCCGTGCCGACGACCGCCGGGGCGCCCGCGCCCTGACGTACCGTCACACCGCCGTACGCCCGTGCCGAGGGGTGCACCACCGTGCGCCCGCCGACCGGCGGCGGCCTCCATTCCTCCTCTCCCCACCCCTGTCGAGAGTAGGAACCGATGGTCCGAGAACTGACCCACTTCATCGCCGGCAAGCCCACCGCCGGCACCTCCGGCCGCTTCGGCGACGTGTACGACCCCAACACCGGCCGGGTGCAGGCCCGGGTGCCCCTGGCGAGCCGCGCCGAGGTCGAGGCGGTGATCGCCGACGCCGAGCAGGCCCAGCCCGCGTGGGCCGCCTGGAACCCGCAGCGGCGGGCCCGCGTCCTGCTGCGCTTCCTCCAGCTCGTCGAGCAGGAGAAGGACGAGCTGGCCCGGCTGCTCTCCGCCGAGCACGGCAAGACCGTGGCCGACGCCCACGGCGACATCCAACGCGGCCTGGAGGTCGTGGAGTTCGCCGCCGGCATCCCGCACCTGCTGAAGGGCGAGTTCAGCGACAACGCCGGGACGGGCATCGACGTGTACTCGATGCGCCAGCCGCTCGGCGTGGTCGCGGGCATCACGCCGTTCAACTTCCCGGCGATGATCCCGCTCTGGAAGGCCGCGCCCGCGCTGGCCTGCGGAAACGCCTTCGTGCTCAAGCCCTCGGAGCGTGACCCCTCGGTGCCGCTGCGGCTGGCCGAGCTGTTCCTGGAGGCCGGGCTGCCGCCGGGCGTGCTCAACGTCGTCAACGGTGACAAGGAGGCCGTGGACACCCTGCTGGAGGACCCGCGCGTCCAGGCGCTCGGCTTCGTCGGCTCCACGCCGATCGCCCAGTACGTGTACGCCACCGCCGCCGCGCACGGGAAGCGGGCGCAGTGCTTCGGCGGGGCCAAGAACCACCTGATCGTGATGCCGGACGCCGACCTCGACCAGGCGGCGGACGCGCTGATCGGCGCCGGGTACGGCTCGGCCGGGGAGCGCTGCATGGCCATCTCGGTGGCCGTCCCGGTGGGGGAGGCGACGGCGGACGCCCTGGTGGCGAAGCTGGTCGAGCGGATCGGCGCGCTCAAGGTCGGGCGCTCGGACGACCCGGCGGCGGACTTCGGACCGCTGGTCGGCGCCGACGCGCTGGCGCGGGTGCGCGGCTACCTGGACCTCGGGATCGAGGAGGGCGCCGAACTCGTCGTCGACGGACGGGACTTCCGGCTGGCCGGGCACGAGGACGGCTACTTCCTCGGCGCCTCGCTGTTCGACCGGGTCACGCCCGGCATGCGGATCTACCGGGAGGAGATCTTCGGGCCGGTGCTCACCGTGGTGCGTGCCGCCGACTACGAGGAGGCGCTGCGGCTGCCCAGCGAGCACGAGTTCGGCAACGGGGTGGCCATCTACACCCGGGACGGCGACACCGCCCGGGACTTCGCCCGGCGGGTGAACACCGGCATGGTCGGGGTCAACGTGCCGATCCCGGTGCCGATCGCCTACCACACCTTCGGCGGCTGGAAGCGCTCCGCGTTCGGCGACCTCAACCAGCACGGGCCGGACTCGATCCGCTTCTACACCCGCACCCGCACCGTCACCTCGCGCTGGCCCTCCGGGGCCAAGGAGGGCGCGAGCTTCACCATCCCGACGATGGGCTGAGGCGCGCCGTGCACACCCATCTGACCGACGACCAGCTCGCCATCGTCGCGACCACCCGGGACTTCGCCCGCGAGCACCTCGCCCCGCACGCCGTCGCGTGGGACCAGGCCAAGCACTTCCCGGTCGACGTCCTGCGCAAGGCCGCCGACCTGGGCCTCGGCGGCGTCTACGTGCGGGAGGAGTCGGGCGGCTCGGAGCTCGGCCGCCAGGACGGCGTGCTCGTCTTCGAGGCGCTGGCGACCGGCTGCCCGTCCATCGCCGGCTACCTGTCGATCCACAACATGGTCGCCTGGATGATCGACCGCTACGGCAGCCCCGCCCAGCGCGCCCGGCTGCTGCCCGGGCTCTGCTCGACGGAGCTGCTCGGCAGCTACTGCCTCACCGAGCCGGGCGCGGGCTCGGACGCCGCCGCGCTGGCCACCCGGGCCCGCCGGCACGGGGACCACTGGGTCCTGGACGGCGTCAAGCAGTTCGTCTCGGGCGCCGGCACCTCGCAGGTGTACGTGGTGATGGCCCGAACCGGCGGCCCGGGGGCCCGGGGCGTCTCCGCGTTCCTGGTGGAGCGGGACGACCCCGGCGTCTCCTTCGGAGCGAACGAGAAGAAGATGGGCTGGAACGCCCAGCCGACCCGGCAGGTGCTGCTGGACGGCGTCCGGCTCCCCGCCGACCGCCTGCTCGGCGGGGAGGGCGAGGGCTTCCGGATCGCCATGAACGGGCTGAACGGCGGCCGGCTCGGCATCGCCGCCTGCTCCGTCGGCGGCGCGCAGGACGCCCTGGAGCGGGCCACCCGGCACCTGGCCGACCGGGAGGCGTTCGGGGCCGCGCTGCTGCACGCCCAGGCGCTGCGGTTCCGGCTCGCCGACATGGCCACGGAGCTGGAGGCCGCCAGATCGCTGCTCTGGCGGGCCGCCGCCGCCCTGGACCGGGGCGACCCCCGGGCGCCGGAGCTGTGCGCGATGGCCAAGCGCCACGCCACCGACACCGGCTTCGAGGTGGCCAACCAGGCGCTCCAACTCCACGGCGGCTACGGCTACCTGGCCGAGTACGGCATCGAGAAGATCGTCCGCGACCTGCGGGTGCACCAGATCCTGGAAGGGACCAACGAGATCATGCGCGTCATCGTCGCCCGCGGCCTGACCGGGGCCGCGTGATGGGTACGGATGAGGTCCTCGTCCAGCGCGAGGGCCGGGCGGGTCTGATCGTCCTCAACCGCCCGGCGGCCCTGAACGCCCTCACCCACGGCATGGTGCGGAGGATCTCCGCCGCACTGGACGCGTGGGAGCGGGACGGCGACGTGGAGACCGTCGTGATCACCGGCGCCGGTGAGCGGGCCTTCTGCGCCGGCGGCGACATCGTCGCCATCCACCGCGCCGCCACCGGCGGCGACCCGGGCGCCGTCGAGGAGTTCTGGCGCGACGAGTACCGCCTCAACGCCCGGATCGCCCGCTACCCGAAGCCCTACGTCGCCGTGATGAACGGCATCGTGATGGGCGGCGGGGTCGGCGTCTCCGCCCACGGCAGCGTCCGGATCGTCACGGAGACCACCAGGGTCGCCCTGCCGGAGGCCGGCATCGGCTTCGTCCCCGACGTCGGCGGCACCTACCTGCTCGCCCTCGCGCCGGGGGAGTCGGGCACCCACCTCGCCCTGACCGCGGGATCCGTCGGCGCCGGGGACGCGCTGCTGTGCGGGCTCGCCGACCACTTCGTGCCCGCCGAGCGGCTGCCCGCACTGCTGGACGACCTGGCCGAACTACCCGTCCACGACGCCCTGGAACGGAACGTCGGGCCCGCGCCGGCCGGCGTGCTGGACGCGCAGCGCGGATGGATCGACCACTGCTACGCGGCCGGCACCGTGGAGGAGATCCTCGACCGGCTGCGGGAGAGCGGCGAACCCGAGGCCAAGAAGGCCGCCGACCGGATCGCCGCCAACTCCCCGACCGCCGTGAAGGCGACGCTCGCGGCCCTGCGCCGGGCCCGGGCACTGGGCCCGCTGGAGGCCGTCCTCGACCAGGAGTACCGGACCTCCTGCGCGGCGCTCGCCACGCCGGACCTCGCCGAGGGCATCCGGGCCCAGGTGATCGACAAGGACCGCACCCCGCGGTGGAGCCCGGCGACCCTGAGCGCCGTCGAACCCGCCGCCGTGGACCGCTACTTCGCCCCGCTCGGCGACCGTGAACTCGGCCTCGCCGCCACCACACCCCTGGAGCGCTGGTGACCCAGACGATCGGATTCATCGGACTCGGCAACATGGGCGGCCCGATGGCCGCCAACCTCGTCAAGGCCGGACACCGGGTGACCGGCTACGACCTGGCCCCGGACGCCCGGGAGCGCGCCGCCGGGAACGGCGTCGCCGTGGCCGCCTCGGCGGCGCAGGCGGTGGCGGCGGCCGGGACGGTCGTCACCATGCTCCCGGCCGGACGCTATGTCCTCGACGCCTACGGTGAGTTGACGGCGGCGGCGCCGAGCGGCGCGCTGTTCGTGGACTGCTCCACCATCGCGGTCGGGGACGCCCGGGTGGCCGCCGACCTCGCCCGGGTCGCCGGGCACCGGGCCGTCGACGCACCGGTCTCCGGCGGCGTGGCCGGCGCCGAGGCGGCCGGCCTGACCTTCATGGTCGGCGCGGACGCCGCCGACTTCGCCGACGCCGAGCCGCTGCTGGCGGCGATGGGCCGGCGGGTCGTCCACTGCGGAGGGTCCGGCGCCGGCCAGGCGGCGAAGATCTGCAACAACATGATCCTCGGCGTCTCCATGATCGCGGTCAGCGAGGCCTTTGTCCTCGGGGAGAGCCTCGGGCTCAGCCACCAGGCCCTGTTCGACGTGGCCTCCACCGCCTCCGGCCAGTGCTGGGCACTGACCGCCAACTGTCCCGTCCCCGGCCCCGTCCCGGCCAGCCCCGCCAACCGCGACTACGCGGCCGGATTCGCGGCCACCCTGATGGCCAAGGACCTCGGACTGGCCGCCGACGCCGCCACCGCCTCCGCCGTCCCGGCCGAACTGGGCCGACGGGCCGCCGAGTTGTACGCCGCCTTCGCCCAGGACGAGGGCGCCGGGCTGGACTTCTCCGCCATCATCACCACCCTCCGGGAGGGCGCCGCATGACGTACGGGACGATCCAGGTCGAGCGCAAGGGCCGGGTGGGGCTGATCACGCTCGACCGGCCCAAGGCGCTCAACGCGCTCAACACCCGGCTGATGAACGAAGTCGTCGCGGCCGCAACGGAGTTCGACCGGGACCAGGAGATCGGCTGCCTGGTGGTCACCGGCTCGGAGAAGGCCTTCGCGGCCGGCGCCGACATCAAGGAGATGCAGTCGCTCGACTTCGTCGACGCCTACCTCGGCGACTGGTTCGCCGCCTGGGACCGCTTCGGCGCCCTGCGCAAGCCCGTCGTCGCGGCCGTCGCGGGCTACGCGCTGGGCGGCGGCTGCGAGTTGGCCATGCTGTGCGACGTCCTGCTGGCGGCGGACACCGCGAAGTTCGGGCAGCCGGAGATCAAGCTCGGTGTCATCCCGGGCATCGGCGGCTCGCAGCGGCTGACCTGGGCGGTCGGCAAGGCGAAGGCCATGGAGCTGTGTCTGACCGGTCGGATGATGGGCGCCGAGGAGGCCGAGCGGGCCGGACTGGTCTCCCGGATCGTCCCCGCCGACCAGCTGCTGTCCGAGGCACTGGCCACCGCCGAGACGATCGCGGCGATGTCCGCCCCGGCCGCGATCATGCTCAAGGAGAGCGTCAACCGCTCGTACGAGACGACGCTCGCCGAGGGCGTCCGCTTCGAACGGCGGCTGTTCCACGCGACGTTCGCGACGGTGGACCAGAAGGAGGGCATGGCGGCCTTCGCCGAGAAGCGCCCGCCGGAGTTCCGCCACCGCTGACAGCCCGGCCGGTGCGCCGCCCCTCACCGGGGGCGGCGCACCACGGCCTGGGGGGTGACCGCCAGGCGTACGCGTCTGGCCCCGGGTCATGAGTGCTGGCAGAACTCCGCGTCGGAGAGGTCCCGGGCCGCCGCGCCCTGGAGCGCGAGGCTGTCGGTGTTGAAGTAGACGGTCATCCGGTGGCGGGTGTCGCGGGTGGAGACCGCGAGGGCCTCGAAGCCGTAGCCGCCGCCGCGGTACCCCCAGAGCTCGACCCCGCAGGAGGTGGTCATGCGGGCGATGCCGAGGCCCTGGTCGTCGATGCCGGCGGGCACGGTGGTGGTCATCTCCCGCAGCTGCGCCTGGGGCAGCAGCCGGCCGCTGAGCAGGGCGCGGTAGAAGCGGTCGAGGTCGTCGGCCGTGCTGATGATCTCGCCACTGGCCCGGATCGCCGAGGGGTTGAACTCCGTGACGTCGACGCCCGGCGGGGGCAACTGGACCTGGGCGGTGGAGTAGTCCCGGCCGGACGGCCGGGGTAGCGACTCGCGAGTTCCGGGCGAGTCGGTGCCCCGCAGGTGGAGCGGGTCGATGATGCGACGGCGCAGCTCGTGCTCGTAGGAGCTGCCGGTGATCCGCTCCACGATCATCGCGGCCAGGAGGTAGTTGGTGTTGGAGTACACGAACCTCTCGCCGGGGGTGGCCGTGGGTGGCTTCGACATCGCGACGGCCAGGAGTTCCTCGGGAGTCCAGGTGTCGTGCAGGTGCTCGAGCCAGATCGGCCCGATCTGGTGCAGGGCGGGGTCGTTGAGGTAGTTGTACACACCGCTGGTGTGGTTCAGCAGCTGCCGGACGGTGATGCGGCGGCCGTCGTGGCCGTGGCCCCGGACCAGGCCCGGCAGCCACTTCTCCACGATGTCGCCGATGCCGAGCCGCCCCTCCGCCTCCAGCTGGAGCACGAGCACGGCCGTGAACGTCTTGGTGATGCTGCCCACCCGGAAGTGGTCCGCCGGACGGGGCGGGCGTCCCGTCCTGCGGTCCGCCACCCCTGCCGTTCCCACCCATCGGCCTTCGCCCTCGGCCACGGTGACGAGGACCCCGGGCGCACCGTCCCGTACCGCCCGCTCCATCGCGGCCCGGGTCCGTGCGTGCTCCGACCGGCCGGCCCCGTCGGCCGGTGCGGCGGCGGCCGCTGGGGATGCCGGGACCGGCAGGAGCGCGGTCAGGAGTGCGGCGGCCACGGCGGCGAGGGTGGCCGGGCCTCTTCCGGTGGCCACGGGCATGGGCGTGCTCCCTCTCGGGGCGGGGATCATCCGCCCTCAGTCAAACAGAGGTGCCACCGCCCCGCATGCGGGGTGACCCGCCGGCGCTTGCCCCGTTCCGGTGAGGAAACCGCAGGTCACCGGGCCGCTGGGGGCGGACAGTGCGACCAGGCGGCGGGAGCGGACGACCGTGGCGCCGTCGCCGCGGAGGTTCGGCCCGGCGTCGGCGTCGGCGACCTCTGCGGGGGTGGGTGCAGGAGCACCGCGTCGCGTCGGACAGATGGGTTCGGGGTGCGGGTCAGACCCGTCGATTCTCGCCGGCCGGTCTTCCAACGTCGGTGCGCGGAAGGCGAGTCGAGGTGCGGATCAGGGTTTCGTGTGGCGTGTTCCTGGCAAGCTATCCCAACCATGGGCTTGTCGCCGGTCGCCGGTCATCCTCCTGTCGCTGTCTTCCGTGAGCCCCGGGGCGGGCGGCCCGACCCGGGGCTGGGGCCGCGGGTCGCCGCTGAGGCGGGGCGGGCCGCGCGCGTGCTGGCCGGGGTGGCGACCCATGCCGGACCGGTCGAGCGGACCGCCGCGCTGCGGCAGGCCGCCGCGGCAGCGGGCGAGGTGGTGGCCGCGTTGGAGGCGCTGGCTCCGGCCCTGGCGGGTGAGGACGTGCCGGCGGAGTCGACCAGTCAGTCGTACTTCCGGGTCCGCGAGGTGGAGCTGTCGGACCAGCAGGCCGCCCTGCACGGCCTGTTGGTGATCCACCGCGGCCTGGAGGACCTCTGCGAGGCTCCGCTGTCGGGTGCCGACCTGGCGCTGGAGCTGGCCGGGATGCGGCGGTCGGTGCTCGACCTCACGGGAGTCGCGCCGGGCACCGAATCCGGGCCCGTTCCGGTGCCGGCCGTCCCGGAGCCCGGTGCGGGGCCGTCGTTGGAGCGCGCGTGGAGCGCTCGCTGGCTCATCGGGCACCAGGTCCACGTGCTGTTCAACGTCTGCGCCGCGGTCGCCGTGGCCGACGCCACCCGCCACCTGCGCGACGATGACGGCGACGCCGCGCTGGGGCGGCTGGCGGACGCGACGGAGTACGTGCGCGGCTTCCCCGCGGCCATGAACCACGCCAGTACGATCCCGGCCGACTACTACATGGCGGCGATCCGCCGGACCATGGCGCCGCCGTCGACGGACATCCCGCTCAGCGGGCGCCAGCACCGCGGGTACAAGCTCTTCCGGGCGGCGATGAAGGACCTGCTGACGCTGGTCCCCGAATCCTACGAGCAACTGGCGGACCGCGACCCCGAGTTGGCCGAGGCGCGGGACGCCCTCCTGGAAGCCGACATCGTGGACGCCGAACGGCACGTCACGCTCGCGTACTCGATGGTCCGGCTGCGCCGTTCCATCGCCCAGCGGCCCGAGGGCCCCGACAACGCCGTCGCCGAACTACGACAGATGCGCCACCGCCGCGCGGCCCAGTACGCCCCCCTGATCCGATTCGGGGACCACTACGTCGCCGACGCCGTGGCCGGCCTGCGCCACTCGTGAGTCCGCGCGTCCGCCCGTCCACACCCCCGGCAGGAGACCCGATGCCCGGCACCACCGACAACACCGCCGTCGCCGCGGACTGGAACCTGGGCCCGGCCGACGCCGACACGTGCGAGCGCCTGGCCCGGACCCTGTCCGCCGACGGGGGCGACCAGGTCGACAGCCCCGCGTGGGTGGCACGGGCCCGGGACGCCTGGGACGAACTCCCGCTGCCGCTGCGCCGGGCGGTGCGCCGGTTCCGACGGCACTCCGGCCCGCGCGGCACCCTGGTGATCGGCGGCCTGCCCGTCGACCGGGCGGCCCTGCCCCCGACACCGGCCGTACCCGGCTCGGTCCAGCGGCAGGCGACCGTCCCGGCCGCGCTGCTCACCATGGTGGCCTGCGGGCTCGGCGAGCCGCTCGCCTACCTGGCCGAGAAGTCTGGGGCCCTGGTGCAGGACGTCGTGCCCGTGCCCGGGCAGGAGGCCTTCCACGGCAACGCCGGATCGGTGCCGCTGTCCTTCCACACCGAGAACGGCTTCCACCCCCACCCGCCGGACTACGTGGTCTTCCTGTGCCTGCGCGCCGACCACGACCGGACCGCCGGGATGCGCGTCGCCGGCATCCGCCAGGCACTGCCCCTCCTCACCCCGGCCGAGCGGGAGGCCCTGTCCGCACCGGAGTTCCGCACCACGCCGCCGCCCTCCTTCGGCCCCGACGCCGCGAGCGGGGCCGGAGCCGAACCCCGACCGGTGCTGTCGGGCGCGGCCGAGGACCCCGACATCCGCATGGCCCAACTCGTCACCGCCCCGCTCACCCCTCGGGCCACCGCCGCGCTGGCCGCGTTCGGCCGGGCCTGCGAGGCGACCGCCCGCACCCTGCGCCTGGCCCCCGGCGACCTGGTCGTCATCGACAACCGCGTCACCGTCCACGGCCGCACCGCCTTCCGGCCCCGCTACGACGGGGCGGACCGCTGGCTGCAACGCACCTATGCCAGCGCCGACCTGCGCCGCTCCCGCGACCACCGACCGGACGACGGCCACGTCCTCGCCCGCTGACCGGCCCCCGCCTGCCGCGGGCGGCACGTACGGTGCGGCCACCCGAGCCCGGAGGCCCTGGGTGGCCGCAGCCCGGGACGCGATGTCAGCAGCAGCCGTGCCACTGGTAGTCCGTCGGGGCCTCGAGTCCGGCCTCGGAGGCGTCGCCGTCGGTGCCGGCCGCGGTGGCGGGGTGGATGGTGGTGCCCTTCTTGATGGTCTCAGCGACGGCGATGTCCTTGATCTCCTCCGGCGGGACCGTCAGCGGGTTCGCGGAGAGGATCACCAGGTCGGCGAGCTTGCCGACCTCGATGCTGCCCTTGCGGTCCTGCTCGAAGTACTGGTGGGCGGCGTGGATGGTGATGGACTTGACCGCGTCCAACGCCGACACGCACTGCTCGGGCCCTAGGACGACCTGGTCGGTGCGGGTGCGGCGGGTGACCTGGCTGGAGAGGATGGCGATCGAGTTGGGCAGGGCCACCGGGGCGTCGTGGTGCGAGGTGTAGACCATCCCCCGGTCCACGGCCCAGCGGGCGGGGGAGATGGTGGCGGCCCGCTCCGGCCCGAGGACGGTCTTGCGGTACCAGTCGCCCCAGTAGTATGTGTGCATGGAGAAGAAGGACGGGATGACGCCCAGGTGGGCGAAGTCCTCGATCTGCTCCTCGCGGGCGGTCTGGGCGTGGATCGCCACCGTCCGCCGGTCGGCGTCGGCGGGCTCGACCTCGGCGGAGGCGGTCCGGACCGCCTCGATGAACTGGTCGATCGCGGCGTCCCCGTTGACGTGCGCCAGCACCTGCCAGCCCCTGGCGTACGCGGTGCTCACCTGGTCCAGGACGACCTTGGGGTCCTCGATGGTGGGGTAGCCGGAGTAGCCCTCGGGGGTGCCTTCCGGCCGCTCCTTGTAGGGCTCGGTGAGCCAGGCCGTGCGGCCTTGCGGGGATCCGTCCAGGTACATCTTCACCCCGGCCGCGCGCACGCCCCGGTGGTACTCCTGGCTCGCGCCGACCGGGTCCGGCTCCGGTGAGGCCGTGGCCTCGTCGGCCCGTGCGTAGGCGACGACGTCGATCTTGAAGGGTTTGAGGGCCGCGGCGTCCCGCAGGGCCTTCAGGTTCTTCAGTGTGGCGCCGCCCTCCTGGACGGTCGTGAAGCCGAAGCTCGCGGCCGACGCCACGCCCTTGCTGAAGAGGGCGGCCATCGCGGTCAACGGCAGCCCCTCGGTGGCCTTTTCGGAGGCCGGACTGAAGGCCGTCTCCTCCAGGACGCCGTTGGGTTCGCCGAACGGCCGGGCCACGGGGCCGGGTTGGCGTCGGATGACGCCGCCGTCCGGGTCGGCGGTGGCCCTGGTGTAGCCCAACTCCCGCAGGCCCCGGCTGTTCACGGCCCCGAGGTGGAAGGACTGGTGGATGGCCAGCACCGGCCGGGTGGTGGACACCTTGTCGAGATCCTCGCGGGTGGGGTGCCGGCCTTCGGCGAGCATGGCGTCGTCGTAGCCGAACCCGATGATCCACTTGGAGAAGGCGCCCACCGGTGTCTTCGCCCACGCGCGCAGCTTGTCCAGGAGCGAGTCGATGTCCGTGACGTCGCCGTCGGGGGCGGCCAGCAGGTTGGCGAGGGTGGCCTGCAGCCCGATGCCGCCCAGGTGGCCGTGGGCGTCGATGAACCCGGGCAGCAGCGCGCGCCCGGCGAGGTCCCGCACCTTCGTCCGCGGCCCCTGCCAGCGGTCGACGGCCTCCTGGTAGTCGCCGACGTGGACGATGACTCCGTCCTTGACGGCCACCGCCTCGGGACGGGGATCGGACTCCTGGGAGTCGGCGGCCGCCGTCACGATCTCACCGCCGTGGAAGATGACATCGGCCTCGTCGTACGGTGCCGCAGCCTGGACATCGCCGGCGTCCGTCGTCACTCCCGGCTGACCGCTCATTCCGGTTCCCTTCCGCTGCCTACGTTCGGTGATCCGCTGCCTACCCGTGGCTATCGGGGTGTGAACATGAATCTGAATCTGAACGCTGCTCGGGTACGGCGCTGGGGCAGGTACGGCTAGTGAGGTGGACCATCAGGAGTCGCCGGGTGCGGGCGCGCAAGGGCCGTCTCCCTTCTTGTCCGCGACGAACACCCCGCCGCATCGCCCCGCTCTGCTGCCGTTGCCGTTGTAGACGCTGACGACCTCGAACACGATCGGCTTCACCGCCGTGCGGTGGACGTACTGCGGGGGTTCCTGCGGGCCGACGTTGAAGTCATTGGCGCCGAATCTGTCCTTCTCTCCCCGGGAGCTCTTCTGCGCCGGTTTCCAGAAGGCGTACTTCGACATATCGGACCAATTCGTCATGTAGTTCAGCAGGTCTGTGTTCAGGGTGGTGGCCTTGCCGGCCTGTGGCCATCCGGCCTGGACCGCTTCGGTGATCGGGGCGAACCGTGCGGCTTCGGCGAAGAGAACGGCCGGTTGGCACAGGGATGCTCCGTCAGCTCCGTTGCCCTTGTCGGCGAATTCCTTGACCGCGCTGTTCAGGCTGTTGTCCGTTATCTCCAGCCTTCCAGAGCTGATCTTTTCGCAGAGCTTGGGGTATTGCGTGCCCTTCGTCCAGCTGCCGGTCCGATCGGCAGGGAAGGGATAGTCGCGCCAATTCTGCTGGGGTTTTTCGAATCGGATGTAGCTGTTCTTGTCCTCGTTGTACAGGCCGATGACGTAGAGGTCGTCCTTGCGCATCAGGAAGGTGATGTGCTGCGACTGGTCGCGGCTGGTGATCCGGATCCCGACGAAGTCCTCCGTCGTGTATGACTTGGGATTCTTGGGTTTGGCGTCCACCACCTTCTGCTGAATAGACGGGCTGACGTGCAGCCTTCGCATGCCGACGGAGGTCTCCACGTCAGCAGCGGGCGCCACGGCGTCGCGGATCGACGCGATGTAGGCGGCATAGGCGCCCGCGCGTTCCCACTGCGGCCCCCCGAATTCCAGGAGCGCGGGGAGCAGCGGCGCTTGCGGTGCTGCCTGTGGGTCGGCGGTCGGAGCGCCGGAGCAGGCGGCCAGGGACACGGCCGCGAGGCCGATGGCAAGGACGGACGACTTAGGCATGGGGAGACTTCCTTCGGGGCCCGACGGGCCCGCGCGGGTCGGAGGCGAGGGGGCTGCGCGCGACCGGGTGCGGCCGGAGGGCGGTTCAGGAAGCGGGGAGGCGCTTGCGTCGCCCGGCGGGCGCCGCCGTGCGTTTGGCGGGCGTCGTGCGCTTGGCTGCGGCCCGGCGGGGCTTCGCGTCCGTCGGGCGAGGCGCGGTGCGGGAGGTCCGTGTCGTACGCGGGGGCGTGGTGATGCGGCCGACCTGCGTGCGCTTCTCAGGGCCCGGAGGCTGGAGGGCTTTGCCCGTCCCGTCCTTGACCACGGGCATGGCCACCAGAATGACGGCCGTGGTGGCCTTCCCGACCAGGGTGAACGTCTGCTCGGCCACCGGCGCGAGCGCGGGGACGACGAAGACGACGGTGAGGGATTTCCCGTCCTCGGACGGGGTGACCTTGGCGACGGTGGATCCGTGGTCGGGGACGAACCCTTCGCCCGTCACGGTGACCTCGAAGGTGGCCCCGCGTACGGTGCTCTGGCCCGTGTTGGTGAGGTTCCAGACGTAGGTGACGTTGTCGCCGACCAGGGGTGCGGGGGGAGAGACCGTCGTGGTGATCGCGACCTGCGCGGTGCTGCCGATGGGCACGGGGTCGCTGCCGGAGGCCAGACCGGTCGTGGTGCCGACGGTGGCGGACCGGGTGACGGCGGCCTTCGGGCCGGCCGGGTCGGGGGAGACGGCGACCCGTACGGCGATCTGCGCGGCCTCGCCCGGTGCGAGCTCTCCCACGGGAACGGTCCACCGGCCGGGGTGCGCCGGATCGACGGTGCCGCTGCGCGGGGCGGTGTCGACGGTGGCGTCCAGGAAGGCGAAGTCCTTCGGGAGCGTCAGGACGAACGAGGTGTCCCGGGCGCTGGAGGGCCCGTCGTTGCCGAGGGACCAGACCAGGACGCTCTCGCCGCCGGCGGTGACCGGGTAGGGGAGTTGGAAGGCGCTGATCCGTACGGTGCTGCGGACGGTGACGTTCAGCCGTGCGGTGTGGATGACCGGGCTCGCGCCGTCCGCGAAGAGAAGTGCGGTGACGGCGAGTGGATCGGGGCCTTTCGCCGTGGTGGCGGGAGCTCGGGGCGACACCCGGCAGGTGACCCGCACGGTCTGCTTCCCGGTGGCGAGGCCGTCGAGGCCGAGGGTGAGGTGTCCGTCGCTCTGCGACAGCGAGGACGGGGCCTGGCCGTCGATCAGGGCCTCGGTGACGGTGAGCTCCGGGGGCAGGGCGACCTGGAGGGAAGCGGTGCCGGTGGCGCAGGTGCCGGTTCTGGCGACCGTCCAGGTGAACGGGACGGTGGCACCGGCATCGAAGGTGCGGAGGTCGGCGGTGTCCGGGTCCGGGGTGAGGGTCAGGACGGCGTCGGAGTCGATCTCGATCCGCGCGGCCGCGTCGGCCGGAGTCTGCCCCTCCTCCTTGACCACGGCCCGTCCGCTCACCGTGCCCGGCGCCTGGGTCAGGTCGTCGGCGGTGGTGGTGCCGGTGGCGGTCACGGTGACGGACAGGCCGGGCTTGAGGTCGGGCAGGGATGTCGGACTGGCCTGGACGGGCGCCTTCCTGCCGTTCGAGACGGTGATCTTGGGGTTGCTCAGTTCGGGTGGCAGCGTGAGGTCGGCGACGGCGCCGGAGGCCACCGACGGGCCGCGGTTGACCACCGTCCAGACGAGCGAGGCATGTTCGCCCACCGTCACCGGGCTGGGGGTGCCGATGCCGTTGAGCGTGAGCGCGCTCGCCCGGGTGACCTGCACCGAGCCGATCCGGCCCGTGGCGTCGGCGGTGTCGCCCGCCTTGGCGGTGGCGGTCACGGCGGGGATGTCCTTGGCGGCCGGGTCGACGAGGGCCGTGACCGTGACCGTGCGCTGCTGGCCCGGCTTGAGATCGATCGGCGGCCACTGGACCCTTCTGCCGTCCGACGTCGCTCCGCCGTGGGAGGAAGCGCGGTAGGTGAGGGAGGCCGGCAGGCCGGCGGTGAGGTCGATCTTCTCTGCGGCGGGCCCGCCGGCGTGGGCGAGGGTCCACACGTAGGTCAGGTCGCGCCCGGCGACCACCGCAGGCGGGACAGCCTCGCCGGTGAGGCTCAACGCGACCTTGACCTCGGCCGTCAGGGTGTTCTTGGCGTCGGCGGCGTCGGTGGCCTGGGCGTGGGCGGTCGCCTCCAGCGGGCCGGCGGCATCCTTGCGAACGGTGGCGGTGGCCTCGAAGGTCAGCTGCTGGCCGTTCGACAGCGTGCCGAGGGAGTCGAAGACGAGCTGCCGCTTCGGCTCGTCCCAACGTGCCGTCTGCGATCCGCCTTCGGTGACCAGGCCCTTCGGGTCGGACACCTGGTCGGGCATGGTGATCCGGACGGTGAGCCCGGACGCGTCGGAGGGCCCCTTGTTGGCCAGCGTCCAGTGGTAGGTGATCCGCTTTCCGGCGTCGGCGGGGTTCGGGGTTACCGCCCCGGTCAGGTCCAGCTGGGACGAGGCGCGGGCGGTGGCCTCGGCGGTCTTCCAGGCCGGGCGGGCCTGTGCGGAACAGGCGTACGCTCGGGCGGGCAGCGAGCCGGTGGCACCGTCGTCGACGAGGGTCTTCACCGAGAAGTCCTGGGTCTTGCCCGGGGCGAGCGAACCCAGGTAGCCGATGATCATCTTGGGGGTGGGGGTAGCGGGCAGCCCGTGAACCTCCGTCGGCTTGACGTCGGCGGGCAGGGTGATCGACACGTAGATGTTCTTGGCGGTGACGTTGCGACCGGTGTTCTTGAGGGTCCAGGAGTAGGTCAGGAACTTGCCGGGGTCGACCGTTTCCGGATCGGCTTTCGCCTTGGTGAACTTCAGTGTGGTGGTCTTGTCCTTCTCGTCGTCGTCATCGTCGTCCGACTCGTCGTGGTCCTTTCCGCTGCCTTCGCCGCCGAACGGGGGCGGGAAGCCGAAGGGCCCGAAGTCGAAGGGGAATCGGAAGTTGCCCTTCCCCTGTTTGACGGGGATGGTGATGTCCTTGCTGGTCGCCTCGGTGGAGCCATCGCGGGTGAACAGGCCCGTGACGGTGACCTGGTGGTCCTGCGTGTGGCCGACCGTCGTGACGACCGTGAACCATCCGCCGGCCTTGCCGGGCGCCAACTCCTCCTGAGGATAGGTGGCTTGCTGGCCGTCGGCGAGGCTCAGGGCGCTCGGCAGCTTGACCGTACGGGTCACGTTGCGGGCCAGGGACGGACCGGTGTTCCTCACATTCCAGGCCAGGGCAAGCTGGTCGCCTTCCTGGACCGTGTCCGGGCTGAACCGGGTCTCGATGATCTCGAGTCGGTCCTGCACCGCCACCTGGACCGTGGCCGGTGCCTCGGGCGTTCTGGCCGGCTTCCCGGTGCGGGGGTCGAGTGTCTGCGCCTCAGCGCCGGCCTTGAGGGTGAGCGAGCCGCGAACCTCCGGGGCGGGCCAGACACGGAGGGTGAGGTCGGCCGGGCGGTTCGGCGGGAGGGTGCCCAGATCCCAGCTGATGTCCGTGCCCTTGACAGTGGCTGTCGGGGTGGCGGACACGAAGGTGGCGCCGGGCGGCAGGGTGACCCGTGCGGTGACGCCGGTCGCCGTGGAACTTCCCTTGTTGGTGAGTGTCCACCGGAAGGCAGCGGGGTGGTCACGGTCACCCGCCACCACCTGGGCCGGGTCGGTGGCTTCGGCGCGCAGCGACAGCACGGCCTCTGCGGTGGCGGTGACGGTCGCCTCGGTCGCCGGGACTTTGATCGGCTTCTTTGTCTTGGCATCCAGGGTCGTGGCGGAGGCCTTCGCCGAGGCGGTCAGCGGGCCGAGGGCCCCGGGGTCGACCTTCGCGGTGACGGCGACGGACGTGTCGCCGGACTCGACCGGGGGCAGCGCCCAGCTGACGATGCCGCCCTTCTGGAGCGTGCCATGGTCGGTGGCGGAGACGAAAGCCAGACCGTCCGGCAGCGTCGCGGTGACGGCGAGGCCCCGGACGACGGAGGGGCCCTCGTTGTGGAAGGTCCAGGTGTAGGTGACCTCGTCCCGCCCGGCGACCGTCTGCGGGGGGACGGCGGCCGCTGTGCAGGTGAGCGTGGCGAGTTCCTGGACCTTCAGGGTGACGGGTACCTGCAGGGTGGTCGCCGGACTGCCGGAGCCGTCCGGCCTGCTGAACGTTGCCACGGCGGTGGCGACCAGGGTGTCCCGCGTGGTCGGGGAGGTCTTCGCCTTGACCGTCACGGTGCGCGACTGGGGTGGGTCCAGGTAGCCGAGCTGCCAGAGGACGCTGCCATCGGCTTGTAGGGTGCCCTTGGTTTGTGGGGCTTCGTCCTCGTAGGCGGAGTCGAAGCGCACCCCGGGAGGCAGGACGGCCCGGACACTCACCATTTCTGCGCTGGACGGTCCTCGGCTCTCCACCTTCCAACGGAAACTGACGGGTTGATCTGCCGGCACCGTGTCGTCGGCGGGGTCACCCGTCAGGGAGAGGTCCACCTTCGACACGGGGTCCACGATGGTCTGCCGGTTTGGCGTCGCGTCGGCGGTGTGGACACCGAACAGGACACCCAGGGGGATGCCGGCGTTCGGCGCGATCTGCACGGTGAGGGCCGCCACGGCTTTCTCGCCATGCTTCAAGGGCGGCAGCTTGTGCTCCGGGGCGCGCTTGTCGTCGATGGTGAAGTCGACTTCGCTCAGACCGTCCCCCATGTCGTACTCGCAGACGGCGGAGGTGACGTCGTCGGGCCCGAGGTTCGTCACCGTCCAGGAGAGGACCGCCTTCTCGCCCGCCACCGGTTCGGGAGGCTGCACGGTGCCCTGGCTCAAGTCGAGCGTGGCGTTCTCGAGGACGGTCCCCTTGCTGTCCGAAGAGCCGGGGTCGATGTGGGTGTCGTCGCCGAGGAACTCCGCCTTGACCGAGGCATCGGCGACCTTTGCCTCGTCCGTGTCGCCCGCTCGCCGCCGGGCGCTCGCCGTTCTCTTGGTGGCTGCCGTACGTGCCATCGTCCTGCTGCTCCTCGGTGTGGACTGCTCAGCGGGAAGGGGTGACCGGAAGCCGGTGGGGAACGGCGGGTGGGCACGGTCCTTCGCTCCGGCCGGGCGGGTTCTGATGGGCAGCGCCGGCCGGCGTCCCGCCTCAGGTCCGTTCGAGCCGGACCGCTGCTGCGCCATGGCGGGGACGCGGGGTCTCGCTCCGCAGTTGTCACTGTACGAATCGTGTGCGGATTCCGCCCGGCGGGAGCGTCCGCTCGGATCGTTGCCCGGTCCGGGTTCCGTCCGGCGGACCGGCCGAGGGCGTGACGCCGGACGGCCAGGACCGGCTCGCCAACGAGGCGTTCGAGTGCGCCGACCCGCTGAGGCTGATGCGGCCCTTCGGCATCGCGGAGCTGCCGGGTAGACGGCCTCCGGCCCGGAGCGGGGGAGTACCCCGTCCCGGGCCGGAGGCCGGAGCCGCGGAACCATCGGTGCGTACGCCGGTGTTGTCCGGGCGCAGCGGCCTGAGCGGCCTGAGCGGCCTCAGCGGCAGAGGGCTGCTTCGACGACGTTCTCGACGTGCCTCAGGGCGGCCTTGTCGGTCGGGCGGGAGGTCACGGCGATGTTGGCCGCGGTGCTGCCGTCCTCGGTGACGCCGCCGCGGGTCTCGTAGCCGGGGAAGCTGCCGCCGTGGCCCCAGTAGAGGCCGCCGCAGGGCAGGGGCCTGCTCACGAGGCCGAGTCCGTAGGCGGCGCCGGGGCCGACGGCCTCGGCGGGGACGGTCTTCTTCATTTCGGCGAGCTGGGCGGGTGGGAGGAGGCCGCCGTGGAGGAGTGCGGAGAAGAAGTGGTTGAGGTCGGAGTTGGTGGAGATCATCTGACCGGCGGCCCAGCCGAAGGAGGGGTCGGTCTCGGTGACGTCCTGCTGGGGTGCGTCGGGGGTTTCGCGGTAGTAGCCCTTGGGGTGGGGCTCGCGGATGGTCGTGTCGCCGGGGGTGGGGAAGTAGGTGTGGCGCAGGCCGACGGGCTTGACGATGCGGCGGTCGATCTCCGCCGCGAGCGGGCGGCCGGTGACCCGTTGGACGATCAGGCCGGCCACGAGGTAGTTCGTGTTGCTGTAGTTGAACCGGTCGCCCGGGGCGAAGTCGGCCTTGAACCGCAGTGCGTTGTCGAGGAGGTCGCGCGGCTCGTAGTAGTGGAACGAGGCATCACCCCGCAGGTACTCCGGGAGCCCGCTGGTGTGCTGGAGGAGCTGACGGACGGTGATGTTCCGCCCGTCGATGCCGTCCCCGCGGACGAGGCCCGGCAGGTACGTCTCGACGGGCGCGTCGAGGCCGATCTTCCCCTCTCCGACCAGTTGCAGCACGACCACCGCCGTGAACGTCTTGGTGTTGCTGCCCATCCGCACCTGACCGTCGACCGGGACCTTCGCCCCGGTGGCCAGGTCACCCACCCCGGCGGTGTAGTTGCGGGCTCGGCCGTGCCCCTTCTCGACGTTCGCCAGCGTGCCGACGATGCCGTCGTCCCGCACCAGTGCGTCGAGGCCCTGCTGGACGGTGTCCGGCTTCGGTGCCGCGAAGGCCGTGGTGGGGGTCAGTACCCCCGTCGTCAGGGCACCGACGGCCATCGCGGCCACCAGGACCTTCCGGTGCCGGGACGGGTGGACGGTCTGCTGCGCCTGATTGCGCATGCATCAACTCCGGTTGCTTGTCGAGGAAGCCGGCGGGTCACGCCGCTGCCCCAACCCTCTCCGGAGCGGACCACCTGCGACGATGCCGCTACCCACCCGGTCGTGGGTGGGGTTATCCCCCGGTATCCGCAGGAATGACGGGTTCACGGCAGTACGGCCACCGCCGCCACGTCCGCCGGCCGGTCGTCGTACCCGGGCACCGGGGCCTGCCCCTGCGCGCACGCGCCGGCCGCCGGCGGATCACCGGGGTTCGGCGACGAGCAGCGGGCCGCGTGGGCGGACGGTGGCGGCGGTGGCGCTCTCCCGGAGGGGGGTGGCCGTGGCCGGGCTGAGGCGCAGGCGGGCGAGGACGGCCGCGGTGACGACGAGCATCTCGGTCCAGGCGAACGACTCGCCGACGCACTTGTGCCGGCCCGCGCCGAAGGGGATGAACAGCCTGGGTGGGGCGTGGCCGGCGGGCCGGCGCCAGCGGTCGGGGTCGAACCGCGACGGGTCGGGGTGGAGCAGCGGGGAGCGGTGCAGCGCGGTCGGGCTGAAGAGGATCTCCGCCCCCGGGGGCAGGACGACGCCGCCGTACCGGAGGGGCTCCACCGCCCGGCGCATCAGGATCCAGTTGGGGGTGTGGAGGCGGAGGGTCTCGCTGATGGCGTGGCCCGTGCGTTCCAGGAGCGGCAGGTCGTCCGGGGACACGGCACCGTCGGGGGCGACGGCGCGCACCTCCTCGCTCAGCTCGTCCTGGAGGTCCTGGTGCCGGGCGAGTTCGTGGAAGAGCCAGGCGAGCGTGGTGGCGGTCGTCTCGGTGCCGGCCAGGAGCAGCGAGACGGCCTCGTCCCGGACCTGGGCCGGTGGCATGGCGAGGCCGGTCTCCTCGTCGCGGGTGGTCAGCAGCAGGGACAGCAGGGTGCCGTCCGGGCCCTGCTGCGGGGCGGCGGCCTGATCGACGATCTCGTCCACGGTGGTGCGCAGGTCCCGGACCGCCGCGTCGAAGCGCCGGTTGGCCGGTACGGGCAGCTTCTCCAGCAGCGGCGACGGGTAGAGCGCCCGCTGGACGAAGCCGGTGAGGACGACGGGCACGGCCCGGTCGATCCGGGCCTTCTGGGCGGGGGTCAGGCGGGTGGCGAACAGTGCCTCGACCACGATGTCCCGGGCGAGTCCGTGCATCCGCGGCTCGATCGGCGCGGGCCGCCCGGTCTCCCAGCGGGACACCGCCGCCGCTGCCAGCCGCGCGGCCAGGGCGGCGTACCGGTGGATGCCGTCGCGGTGGAAGGCCGGTTGCACCAGGCGCCGCTGGCGGAGGTGGAACGCGCCCTCGGAGATGAACAGGCCGTTGCCCAGCAGGCCGCGGGCCTGGTCGAAGACGAAGCCCTTCTCGGTCCTCGCGGCGTCCTGGACGAGCAGCCGGTGGACCAGCCCGGGGTCGGTGAGGACGTGAACGGGCCTGCGCCACAGGTGGATCCGCACCACCGGGCCGTGGTCGGCGAGCGACTGGAGGAACGGCACGGGGCGGGTCAGCAGCGGGAGCAGGTGGCCGAGCAGGGGCAGGTGGCCGGGCGCGCGCGGCGCGCTGCCGGGCGGGGCTGCGTCCTCGCGCATCAGTGCCTCGCCGCGGGGGACGGCACGTCGAACCGGGAGCTGCCGCGCGACCAGTCGATGTGCCCGCGCAGCCACAGCCCGAGGCTGCGGGCGTACGCGGAGGCCGCGTCGCTGCCGTCCGTGCGGACGGTCCGGCTCAGCTCGACGAACGCGCGCATCTCGGCGTCGCGCATGGCGACGGCCGACCGTCGGGCCTCGGCCGGGGAGCAGCGGTGGTGGCGGGCGAGGACCTCGACCAGGTTGTGGCGGCCCTGGCCGCCGGCGGCCTCCTTGGCGTGGGAGTACAGGTCGTTGTCCCAGCTCACCAGGTTCGCCGTGAGGTCCCTGAGCCTGCGCAGCGACGGTCCGTCCGCCTCCGCGGCCGACACCTCGTAGCCGGCCGCGAGGTCGACCAGGGCGAGGCAGGTGTACGTCGCCCCGGCGTGCCGGCGCATGGCCACGTACTCGGCCAGGCCCGGTACGGTGCCCGCCTCCCGGTTGGCGGCCTCCCACACCTGGGCGGAGAGGTAGTCGCGGACCGTGCACTCCCACCGGAACAGCTGGGACGGCGAGGCCTGCGCGGCGATCCGGTCCCGGATCTCCCGCAGGGCCGTCGCGTAGGCGCCGGCCGGTCCGGGCAGCTCGTCGCCGGGCGGCTCGGGGTCGACCACCCGGGCGAGGAGCGCGGTCGTACGGGCCAACGGCCCGGGGGCGGCGCCGCGTTCGCGGTCCTCGCAGTACCCGTCGTCGAAGGCGAAGAGCCAGACGTACCAGTCGGACAGCAGGCGCAGCATCCCGGCGGAGACCTCCGGGTTGGTCCGCGCGGCCAGGTGGCCGCTGCGCTGGCGGCCGATCCGGTCGGACTGCCGGTGGCGCCCGTCCAGCAGCCGGTGGCGCGCCAGCCAGTCCAGGCTCTGCCGGTCGGCCTGCTCGGCGTGGGGGTTCGTCAGGGAGGGGAAGGGGCACCACAGGTCGTCCGGGGCGCTGGGTGGCTGCCCGTCGCGGGGCTCGGTCATGGGTGTGTCGGCCTTCGTCTGGTGTGGGGGCGGTCAGTTCCGGAAGGAGACGGTGAGGTCGGCGTGGCCGCGGAAGGTGAGGCGGTCGCGGCGGACTGCCGGGCCGGTGCGCCGCATGACGCTACGGCGGCGGGAGCCGGGGCGGTTGCGCGTCCGTGCACGGGGGATGGCCCGGGAGGGAACCGGCGGGCCGGCAGCGAGAGCCGGGGCTGGGCACGCTGCGCGCCCGGAGCGGTACCCGCCGTAGTGCCGGGGCGGGTTGACGGATTGTAGCCTTGGGTGCCCGGGGAGTGGGCGGTGAGAACCCGAGGGGGACGAGAGTGGTGGACGGCGGGCGGGTTCCGGTCCTGGTCGGCCGGCAGCGGGAGACGGAGCTGCTGACGGCGGCGCTGGTCCAGGCCGTGGACGGTGCGAGCGGTTCCACGGTGCTGCTGCGCGGTGAGGCGGGGGTCGGCAAGAGCACGCTGCTGGCCTGGGTGGAACGGGCGGCGCGCGAGCGCGGGTTCACCGTCCTGCGCGCGGTCGGCTCCGAGGCGGAGACGGACCTCGCGTTCGGCGCCCTCCACCAGGCCTTCTGGGCGCCGCTCCAGCGCTCCACCGCGCTGTCCGCCCACCAGCGGGAGGCCCTGGAGAGCGCGTTCGGCGTCCGCCCCGGCGCCCCGAGCGGCCTCGCCGTCGGTGCCGCCGCGCTGGCCCTGCTGGAGGAGGCGGCGCGGGCCGCCCCGACGCTGCTCCTCCTCGACGACCTGCACTGGATCGACTCGTCGAGCGCGACCGTCTACGCCTTCCTCCACCGGCGCTGCGCCGAGCAGCGGGTGGTGATCGTCGGCGCCACCCGCCCGGACGGGCCGGCCGCCCGGCTCTGGTCCGCCGAGGCCGTTGACGTGCGGGCCCTGCCCCGGACGGACGCGGCCCTGCTGCTGGGCTCCCGCTACCCCGAACTCGCCCCGCCCGCCAGGGACCGGGTACTGGCGGAGGCGGCCGGGAACGCGCTGGCGCTGGTGGAGCTGCCGCGCCAGCTCGCGGCCGCCCAGCAGCGCGGGGCCGCGCCACTGCCGGAGCGGCTGCCGCTGGGGCGGAAGCTGGAGCGGATGTTCACCGAACGGCTGGGGGCGGTGCCGCCGGAGGCCGGCCGTCTGCTGCTGCTCGGCGCCCTGGCCGCCAGCCCGGACTTCGGCAGCGGCGAGTGGCTGAGCGCGGTCGCGGACGAGAACGCGCGGGAGATCCTGGAGCGGATCGAGGCCGACGGACTGGCCCGGCTCGACCCGGCCGGGCAACTGGTGTTCCGGCACCCGTTGGTGCGCACCGCCGTCGTCTCCGCGGCCTCCGACACCGCGCGCCGCGAGGCGCACCGCGCGCTGTCCGACGCGCTCGCGCCGGGCGACCCCCGGCGGCTGGTCCACGAGGCCGCCGCCGCGCTGCTGCCCGACGAGGACCTCGCGCACCGCCTCCAGGAGGCCGGCCGCGACCTCGCCCGGCGCGGCGGCGACGCGGAGGGCGCGCTGCTGCTCGAACGCGCCGCCACCCTCAGCCCCAGCTCCTGCGAGCGCGCCCGCAGGCTCACCTGGGCCGCGGTGATGTCCGCCCACGGCGGGCAACTGCGGCACACCGCGGCCCTGGTGGAGGACCTGAAGGCCAGCACCGTGCCCGAGGACGTCGCCCCGCTGTTCGCGTACGCGGTGGTCTACGTCGACCAGAGCCACCACGTCGACTTCGAGTCCTCCTCCGCCCTGCTGCCCGCGGCCCTCGACGCGCTGACCGCGCCGGGCGCCGAATCCTTCGGCGGGCTGGTCGAACAGGCCTACTTCAAACTCCTCCTGGCCGCCAGCTACACGGACGACCCCTGGGCCTGGCAGGCCCTGGAACGGCACCGGGAGAACGTCTCCGAGGCGGGCAGGCTCTGCCTGCGCGCCTGGACCGACCCGGGCCCGGACACGGCCGCCGCGCTCCGGGCGGCGGCCGCGGACCTGAGCGCGGAGCAGGAGGCCGGTGCCGCCTGGCTCCTGCTCTGGACCGCCTCGGCGCTCGACTGCCCCGAGGGCGACCTGTGGCGCCGCTTCACCGGGTTGCACGGCTACGCCACCCAGGGCTCGGTCGCCAAGGCCAGGTGCCACCAGGACTTCCTGCTCGGACAGTGGGACCGGGCGGCCGTCTGCCTGCGCGAGGCCGCGATCGCGGAGGAGCTCGGCTACCGCACCAACGCCCTGGTGTTCCGCCTGTACCACGCCCACTTCCTGGCCGGCCGGGGCGACGAGGACGGCCTGCGGGAGATCGAACAGGCCGTCCGGCCGACCGCCACCCGCGCCCGGATGCGGTACGTCCTGGACCGCCTGAGCCACCTGCGCGGCCTGGCCGCGCTCGCCCACCGGCGCTACGAGGAGGCGTACGCCCACTTCTGCGAACTCACCCCGCCCGGACACCTGCCCGGCGGCCGGCCCTGGCACCACACGCTGGTCCTCGACCTGGTGACGGCCGCCGTGCACACCGGCCGTCACCAGGAGGCCCGGGCTCACCTCGCGGCCGGACGCGCGGCCCGCTCGGCGGAGATCTCCGGCCGCCACGCCTTCCTCTTCGCGGCCGCCACCGCCCTGGCCGCCGACGACGACGAGGCCGACGCCGCCTACCGCGCCGCGTACGCCGTGCCGGGCGCCGAGCGGTGGGCGTTCGACCTCGCCCGGCTGCGGCTCGCCCACGGCGGGTGGCTGCGCCGGCGCCACCGCCCCGGGGCCCGGGAGCCGCTGCGCGCGGCCCACCACGTGTTCCGCCGCCTCCGGGCGGACCCCTGGGCCCGGTGTTGCGAGGAGGAACTGCGGGCCGCCGGGGACTCCGCGGCCCTGCCGCCGGCCGGCCCTGCTGACGGACCGTCCGGGCTGACCGGCCATGAACTGCGCATCGCCCGGCTGGCCGCGACCGGCCTGACGAACAAGGAGATCGGCCGGGAGCTCCAGCTGTCGCCCCGCACCGTCGGGGCCCACCTGTACCGGATCTTCCCGAAGCTCGGCATCACTTCTCGGGCCGCGCTCGCCCATGCCCTCGACGGCGGTCGACCGGCCGGGACGGCGCTTCCTCCGGCCGCTGTCGAACCAGGCAGTCAGATGACCTAACGGGCCGTCGCCGTCGAAGTCCAGGCTCAGTCGCGCAGGGCTTCGACGGGAGGGCGGTCAGATGAGTGTGCGGGGGACGGCCGGGGCGGTCGTGGACGGGGGGAAGGCCGCGTTCCGGGGCGGTGCGGCGGCGCCGGTGCCGGTGCCGGTGGGGGTGCACCCGCTCACCGGGCGGCCGTCCGACGGGCTCCCGGTGTCGCACCGGCTCGGCTACGTGCGGATCTCCACCCTGGACGGGGACACCGCCCGGTTCTCCCGTAGCGCCGACCTGATCGCCCCGGCCCCGCGCACCGAGCCGCGGGTCGGGGTCGGGGTGCAGGAGTCCGGCCGGGCCGTACTGGAGCAGGACGGGCGCCGCGCGGAGGTGCCGCCGGGCGGGCTCGTCCTGTACGACGCCGGGCGGCCGTTCGCCGTCGAGTACCCGGGGCGCTTCCGCACCCACCTGTTCCAACTGCCGTGCAGGCTGCTGGGCGTGTCGGAGCGCGACCTGCGGCACGCGGCGGGTACGGCCGTCGGCCCGGCGGACGGCTGCGGGCCGGTGCTGGGGCCCTTCCTCGGCACCCTGGCCGCCTCCGCGCACTCCTACCCCGGCCCGGTCGGGGACCAGCTGGCTGGGCGGGTCGCCGACCTGGTGAGCGCGCTGGTCGTCCAGCTGGCGGCGGACGGCCCCGGAAGTGTCGGCCCCGACGGCCCGAACGAGCACCTGGTCCGGCGGGTGCGGGAGTACATCGACGAGCGGCTGGGCGACCCGGAGCTGACGCCCGAGCGGATCGCGCACGCCCACCGGATCTCGGTGCGGTACCTGCACCGGCTGTTCGAGCACGAGGGAGTGACGGTGAGCCGGCTCGTCCGGCAGCGCCGCCTGGAGGCGTGCGCCCGCGAATTGGGCCGCCGCGGGCGAACCGCCCCGACCGTGTCGGCGGTCGCCCAGCGCTGGGGCTTCGTCAACCCGGCGCACTTCAGCCGGGCCTTCCGCGCCGCGTACGGGGTCTCGCCGCGCGACTGGCGCTCGCTCGGGAACGACGGGGCCTGCTGACGAGCCGTAGAACCAGCACGACTTGGGCCACCGCCGCCGAGGCGCGACCCGGCGCGGTCGGGTCCGCAGACCGAACAGGAGCACAGATGTCCGTCGTCCCGTCCGCCGTCCTCGACACCGCCGGGGTGCCGACCGCCGACCGCGCCGAGTACTGGCACGAGGCGGTCTCCCGTACCTTCGTCCCGCTCGACGTAGCCCTGCGCGAGGACGCGCCCGCGCCCGCGACGATCACCAGCCACCGGCTGGGCGCCGCCCAGGTCTCCCTGGTCCGGGCCGGCCCGCAGCGGGTCGAACGCAGCGCCCGGCTGATCGCCCGCGGTGGCGAGGACCACCTCACCCTGGCGCTCCAGCAC
The DNA here is from genome assembly GCF_053598475.1 of Kitasatospora sp. NPDC001119. Lineage (NCBI taxonomy): Bacteria > Bacillati > Actinomycetota > Actinomycetes > Kitasatosporales > Streptomycetaceae > Kitasatospora > Kitasatospora sp. NPDC001119. The sequence continues at coordinate 22,772 of NZ_JBSFKI010000032.1, read as the reverse complement.
CGCGGCACCGCCCGGCTGCTCCAGGACGGACGCCAGGTGGAGCTGCGCCCGGGCACCTTCGCGATCTCCGACGCCGGGCGGCCGTTCAGCAAGGAGCTGCCGGAGCCGTTCCTCTTCACGGCCTTCCACTGGCCGCGCTCGGCCGTCGGGGTCACCGAGGAGGACCTGCGGGTGCTCACGGCGACGGCCTTCGACACCCGCGAGGACGACACCGCCCGCCTGGTGGGCGCCTACCTGGACTGCCTCTCCCGCTCGGCCGGGAGCATGGAGCCGCCGGCGGCCGCCTGGCTCGCCACCACGGCGCTCGACCTGCTCGCGGTGCTCGCGCACGAACGCCGCGGCCGGTCCGTACCGGAGGCGCCCGAGGCGGCCCTGGCCACCCTGGCCCGGGTGAAGGACCACATCCTGCGGCACCTGGGGGACCCGGAGCTCTCGCCGGAGCGGATCGCCGAGGCCCACCACGTGTCCGTGCGGTACCTGCACAAGCTGTTCGGCTTCGAGGGGGTGACGGTGACCCGCTGGATCCGGCGCCAGCGGCTGGACGCGTGCCGCCGGGACCTCGCCCGTACGGCGACCCGTTCGGCGGCCCGTCCGGCGACCGGTCCGACGGGTGGCCCGGCGACCGTGGCGGCGGTCGCCGGGCGGTGGGGCTTCGTGAGCGCCAGTCACTTCAGCCGGGCCTTCCGGGCCGCCTACGGGGTCTCGCCGCGCGAGTGGCAGGCGTGCGCCCGGGCGGGCCTCGCCCAAGGAGGCGCGGCCCGGCCGGAGGGGTACGGCATCGCGGTGTGACCGCCCCCGGGCCGGGGCACCGGTCACCGGTCGCCGTGCAGCTCCGCGACGTAGCCGCCGGGGAACCGCACCATCGCGCTGTCCCGGCCGTCCGCCCGGACCGGGCCGGACAGCACCGACGCGCCGGCGGCCTCCGCCCGCTCCAGGGTGGCGCCGAGGTCCGCCACGCCGTAGCCGGTGAGCTCCCGGCCGAACGGGTACGGCAGGTGGCCGTCCGTCACGGCGACCGTCGTGGTGCCGAAGCCGGAGGTGAGGCGCAGCAGCCGGTAGGCGGTGCCGGGCAGTCCGATCGCGGCGCCGTCGGCCCGGCGGTCGTCGGAGACGATCCGGCCGTCGGTGAAGGCGAGGAAGCTGCGCAGGAAGGCGCCCACCGCGTCCGGTGACAGGTAGAGCCGGTTCTCCGGCACGCTGGCGAGCCCGGGGTAGGACGGCGGGGTGGTGTGGACGTACAGCTGGGCGTTGACGCCGCCGGGGAACTGGACGACGGCGTCCCGGCCGATCGGGTCGGCGAACGGGGCCACGGTGACGGCGGCCCCGTCGGCGCGGGCGGCGCGGACCGCCTGGTCGAGGTCGGTGACCAGCCAGCCGGTGCGCTCGGTGCCGAAGGGGTACGGGACGGGCGTGGTGTAGTCGAACACCGAGAGGGTGCCCACCGGGGAGACGACCAGTTCGGAGAGCGTCCGGCTGGGCGTGGGGGTCACCTGGGTGGCGTTCGGCCCGATCGTGCTGCCGCCGAAGGTGGCCACCCAACTGGCCGCGAAGGCCTGCTCGGTGCCCGGCTCGACGTACACGTGGGTGGAGTCGTACTGGGGGCCGACGGCGAACTGCCGGTGCCCGGCGGCCGGTGCGGCCGGGGTGCCCTGGGCGGGCGCGGCGGTGGGGACGGCCGCCAGCGCGGCGACCGCCGCCACCAGCGGGACCAGGCGTCGGGTGAGGCGTCGGGTCAGGGGGCGTTGCACGGGGGTGACCTCCCGGTCGTGGTCGGTGCGGGTGCTCGGAGTGTCGGTGCGGTGGTCAGGCCGCCGGCGCGGCCCAGGGCGCGTCGGGCCCGTGGGCCGCCGAGAGCCGGTGGGCGGCCAGCGCCGTGCCCAGGAGCAGCAGGGCGGCCAGGGCCAGGGCCGTGGCGGTCAGCCCGTGCAGGACCAGCACCGCGCCCGCGAGGCCGCCGAGCAGCATCGCCAGGGCGGAGAGGATCCGGCGCCCAGGCCGCGGCGCGGTGCCCCCGGCCGGGGCCGAGTCGGAGGCGAGACCGGTCAGGGTGAGGGTGAGGACGGTGGTGGTCAGGTCGGGTACGGCGAGCCGCCGGGCCACCGCGTTCTGCAGGCCCATGCCCAGGCCCAGCAGGACGATCAGGGCGTAGCGGGCGCCGGCGCCGTCCGCGAGCGCGGCGGTGACGGCGGCGCCGGCGGTCAGGGCGGTCTGGACGCGGGCGGTCAGGGCCAGCAGGCGCCCGCGGTGGCCGGCGGACCGGCCGGCGAGCCGTCCGCCGCAGAGCGCGCCGGTCAGGAAGGCCGCGAGCGAGACCAGCGAGGCCGCGGCGGACAGGCCGGAGGCGCCCGCGAGGGCGAACCCGAGGAAGACCACGTTGCCGGTCATGTTCGCCACGAAGACGTGCCCGAGGCCGAGGTAGCTCACCGCGTCGACCACGCCGGTGGCCACCGTCAGCAGCAGCATCAGCGGCGGCAGCGGTCCGTGCCGGTCGGTGCGCGGCGGGGCGAGCGTCCGCAGGGCGTCAGTCAGCAGGGCGCGCAACGGCGGTGGCTCCTTCGGGCGTGGCCGGGCGGTGCAGGACGGCCCGGGTGAGCAGTCCGCTGGCGGGGCCGAGGACGACGGCCGCGACGGAGATCCAGAGCGGCCAGGCGGTCAGGCCGACGGCGTGGTCGACGGACCACCGGCCCGGGCCGGTGAGGGCGAGCGCCCCGGTGACGACGACCAGGACCAGCGGGTACTCGTAGCCGTCGTCCTGCACCCAGAGCCCGTGCGGCAGTTTGACGGTGATCGCGACCGTCATCACCCCCATGGCGACCATGGCCGCGGGCGGGGTGAGCGCGCCCAGGGCCAGGAACAGGCCCGATCCGACCTGCCCGGCGCCCGCGGCGAGCGCGGTGGGCGTACCGCCGCGGAAGCCGTCGTGCCGGAACTCCGCCGTCCCGCCGGCGAGGCCGTGGCCCCCGAGGCGGTGGCTCACCTTCTGTACTCCGTGCCCGGCGATGAGCAGGCCCACCACCACGCGGAGGATCAGCAGTCCGGTATCCATCGTGTCCTGTTCCTGGTCCCTGGTTCCTGTGCTTCTTGTGCGGTGCCGGCTCAGCCCGCGGCGTGCTCGCCGAGGAAGGCCTGGGCGTAGACGATCCCGAGGCCGTACGCGCCGCCGTGCTCCTTGACGATGTCCGTGACCACGCCGTACGTCTCCGTGCGGGCCCAGTCACGCTGGAGTTCGAGCAGGACCTGCACCCAGGTGACGGGCACCGCGCCGGCCTGGGTCATCCGCTGGACGGCGTGCTCGTGGGCCTGCGGGGAGACGCCGCCGGAGGCGTCGGTGACGACGTAGACCTCGTAGCCCTGGTCGATCATGGACAGCACGGGAAGGACCAGGCAGACCTCGGTCCACAGTCCGGCTATCACGACCTTGCCGCGGCCGGTGGCCTTGACCGCCTCGACGACCGCCTCGTCCTCCCAGGCGTTCATCGAGGTGCGGTCGAGGACCTCGGCCTTGGGGAAGACCGCCGCCAGCTGCGGCAGCAGCGGGCCGGAGAAGGACTCGGCGGCGACGGTGGTCAGGACGGTCGGCACGTCGAAGGCCCGGGCGGCCTTGGCGAGGCCGACGGTGGCGTTGACGATCGCGGTGCGGTCGCCGCTGCCGGTGCCGAAGAACATCTGCGGCTGGTGGTCCACGAACAGCACCACGGCGTTGTCCGGGGTGAGCAGGTCGGGGCTGGGGGTGGCGCTGACCTGGGTGAGGTCGACCATGACGGGGTTCCCTTCGGTGCGGTGGGACAGGGCCCTTCGCGCGGTGGTCCGCGTGAAGGCGGGGCAGGTGGATCAGAGGAGGAAGCAGGGGTCGAACGGCGCTCCCTGCTCGGCGGCCAGGCCGCGCGCGACCCGCCAGCGGTGGTGCAGCCCGGACTCGGCGACGGCCTCGCCGAGCAGCTCCGCCTGGCGGGCGCCCGCGCCGTGGGCGGGGCGGGCGGCCTGGTAGCCGCCGAAGTGGGCGACCGGGCTCCAGCCGGGGCTGACCGGCGGCAGCTCCTCGTCCATGCCCTCGTACTCGGCCGCGGCGTGGACGATCCGGCCGCCGACGACGGTCAGCACGGACTCGATGGACGGGATCTCCGGCTCCGGCACCGTGAAGTAGTCCTCGGACAGCACCGCCAGGTCCCCGTAACTGCCCGGCCGCAGCACGCCCTTGACGTCCTGCTCGCCGGTGAGGGCGGCGCCGGCCGTGGTGTACATCGCGAGCGCGGTCGCCCGGTCGACCCGGTTCTCCGGGGGCCGGATCGCCAGGCCGCCGACCGTACGGCCGGAGACCAGCCAGTGCAGGGCGACCCAGGGGTTGTAGGAGGACACCCGGGTGGCGTCCGTGCCGGCGGCCACGGTCAGTCCGCGCGCCAGCATGGCGCGGACCGGCGGCGCCTCGGCGGCGGCAGCGGCGCCGTACCGGCGGGTGAACACCTCGCCCTGGAAGGACAGCCGGTTCTGGACGGAGAGCGAGCCGCCGAGCGCCGCGATCCGGTCCAGGCTGTCCGGGGAGACGGTCTCGGCGTGGTCGAAGAGCCACCGGTTCCCGGCGGGGAAGAGCCCCTCGGCGGCGAGCCCCTCGAACACCGCGAGGTCGCGCCGGATCGTCTCGTCGTACGTCGCGTGTAGCCGGAAGCCCCAGCCGTGCTCGGTGAGCAGGCGCACGGCCTTGGCGAACTCCCCTTCGTAGGCGTTCAGTTCGGGGCGCGGCTCGGCGAAGTTCTCGAAGTCGGCGGCGGCCCAGGTGAGGTTCTCGCCGGCGCCGTTCAGCCGCAGCCACTCGTCGCCGTCCCCGGGCCGGACCGTCTCGACCCAGCGGGTGAGGTCGTCGACTTCCTGGCCGGGGGTCTGCGGGAACAGGTGGTAGGCGATGCGGAGCGAGAGCAGCCCGTCGCGGGCGAGTTCGGTCACCGTGGCGTAGTTCTCCGGGAAGCTCTGGAACCCGCCGGCGGCGTCGATCGCGGAGGTCAGCCCGAAGCGGTTCAGCTCGCGCAGGAAGTGCCGGGTGGACGTCCTGCGCTCCTCGCCCTCCAGTGTCGGGGCCTTGGCGAGCGTGGAGTAGAGGACCAGGGCGCTCGGGGCGGCCAGCAGCATGCCGTTGGGCTCGCCGCCGCGGCCCCGGACGATCTGGCCGCCCTTCGGGTCCGGGGTGTCGCGGGTGTAGCCGACGGCGCGCAGCGCGGCGCGGTTGAGGACCGCCGACTGGTAGAGGTGGAGGACGAACACCGGGGTGTCCGGCGCCGCCTCGTTCAGCTCGGCGGGGGTCGGCAGCCGCCGCTCGGCGAACTGCTCCGCCGACCAGCCGCCGACGACCCGCACCCACTGCCCCCGGGGCGTCCGGGCGGCCTGCTCCCGCAGCATCGCCAGGCCCTGGCGCAGCGACCGCACACCGTCCCAGCGCAGCTCCAGGACGTAGTTGAGGCCACCGCGGATCACGTGCAGGTGCGCGTCGTTGAGGCCGGGCACCACGCGGCGGCCGAGCGCGTCGACCACCACCGTGGACGGGCCGACGGCCGGGGCTATGTCCGCGTCGTCCCCGACGGCCGTGATCAGGCCGTTCCGGATGGCGAGGGCGCCGGCCTGCGGGCGGCGGGCGTCCCCGGTGTGGATCCGGGCGTTGCGGACGACGACGTCGGCGGCGTGTTCGGTGACGTTCTCCGTGCGGGGGACCAGCCCGCCGACCGGCATTGCAGGCACCTCGACGGCCTCCAGTCATGGGTTCGGGCCGCCGCCCGGAGCGGGCGGCGGCGCGGCGCGGTCGAGCCGGACGAGCCCAAGAGGCTGTCCTGTTCGCTCTCATGACGGAACGTTAGGCAGTGGCATGGTGTCGGAGTTGGCCCACAGTGCACCGGCACCGGTCCGGGAGCGCACCGGCCGGGCGCGAGGGCGGTGTCCGAGTGTCGGCCGGGGGTCGAACCGGGGCGGCGCCCGCCGGTCAGCTCTCGGAGCGCCGCAGCAGGTAGGTGTCCATGATCCAGCCCTTGCGCGCGCGGGCCGACTCGCGCAACTCGCTGATCCGCGGGGCGGCTTCGGCCAGCGGACCGGCGACGAGGATCTCGTCGGGGGTGCCGAGGTACGCGCCGTAACGGATCTCCAGCCCCTCCGGGTCGATCCCGGTGAAGGCGGCGCGGCCGTCGAGCATCACCACGACGTCGTCCACGTCCTCGGGGAAGCCCTCGGCCAGCCGGCGGCCGGTGGTGATCTGCACCGGGCGGCCGACCCGGGTCAGCGTGCTGCGGTGGCGGGCGGCGAGCGCGGAGACGCTGCTGATGCCCGGGACCACCTCGTAGTCGAAGCCGACGGCGCCGCGGGCCAGGACGTCGTCCACCACGGCGATGACGCTGTCGTAGAGGCTCGGATCCCCCCAGACCAGGAACGCGCCCGTCTCGCCCTCACCGAGGTGCTCGGAGAGCAACTGCTCGACCAGGTCGGCCCGGCGGACGCGCCAGTCGTCCACGGCGGCCGCGTACGCGGGGGTGGTCCGGTCCCGCTCCGCGTCCGGCGCCTCGACCACCCGGTGGCCTGGCCGGCCGTGCTCGGCCAGCATCCGGCGGCGCAGCCGGATCAGGTCCTGCCGGTCCTCGTTCTTGTCGAGGATGAAGAAGACGTCCGTGCGGGCGAGCGCCTTGACCGCCTGCAGGGTGAGGTGGTCGGGGTCGCCCGCGCCGATGCCGATGACGAAGATGTGCCGCATGGGAGGCATTCTGCCGTCCGGGACGCCCTGGTCGCGTCGGCGGCCGGGAGGGGCGCGTCCCGATGTCGGGCGGCGGCCACCGTGATGTCACGTTCGAACCCTTGACCGGATCTTTTCCGTATCGCCATGATGGGCCGTCATGTTGTGACTCCGCCGCTGGGGGAAGTCCGGTTCGAATCCGGCGCTGGCCCGCAACGGTAGGCCGCCGGCTCCTGGTCGGAGGCGAGCCCGAGTACCCGTCGGCGGAGGCGTGTCGTCCCTCCTCCCGTCGTGGTCCGCGGGCCGGAGCCCCGAGGGCCGCCCCGGCTGTCGCCGCCGCCCTCCGGGCCCCTGCGCGCGGGCCCGGAAAGGCCACCATGCCCACGCTCCGCCGCACCCTCGGTCTGCTCGCGATACCCGCCGTGGCGCTCGCCACCGCACTCCCGGCGGTCACCGCCGCCCACGCCGCGCCCGTGAACGCGACCGCCGCCGCGACCTCGTCCCCGACGGTCCGTCCCGACGCCGCCGCGGGCGGCTGGCTGGCCCGCCAACTCGTCGACGGCGACCACTTCGAGTCCGTCTTCAACGGGACCGCCTACCCCGACCAGGGCCTCACCATCGACGCCGTACTGGCCTTCGCCGCCTCGCGCGGCTCCGACGAGGCCGCCGCGAAGGCCACCGCCTGGCTGGCGAAGCCCGAGATCATCGGCGGCTACCTCGGCGACGGCACCACCGAGGCCTACGCGGGCGCGACCGCCAAGCTGCTGCTCGCCGTCGAGGTCCGCGGCGGGGACCCGACGGCCTTCGGCGGCGTCGACCTGCCGGCCCGCCTGCGGTCGCTGCAGACCGCCGAGGGCCGGTTCTCCGACCGCTCCCAGTGGGGCGACTACAGCAACACCTTCGGCCAGTCCCTCGCCGTGATCGCCCTGCACCGCACGCCCGGTGGCGCCCCGGCGGCGGCCGTGGACTTCCTGGCGAACAGCCAGTGCGCGGACGGCGGCTTCCCGCTCTCCTTCGGCCAGGCCGCCTGCACCAGCGACGCCGACGCCACCGCGCTCGCCGTCCAGGCCCTCGCCGCCACCGGGCGCGCCGCCAAGGCGAACACGGGCCTGGGCTGGCTCACCGCCCACCAGAACGCCGACGGCGGCTTCGCGGCCGCCGGGGCGACCGCCTCCAACGCCAACAGCACCGGCCTGGCCACCCAGGCGCTGCTCTCCGGCGGACGCCTCGGCCCCGGCCTCAAGGCCTGGGGCCGGCTGGTGAAGCTCCAGCAGGGCTGCTCCGCCGACCCGGCGGTCCGCGGCGCCGTCGCCTACGACGCGACCGGCTTCAACGCGGGCACCGGCGCCCGGGCCACGGCGCAGGCCGTCCTCGGCCTCGCGGGCACCCCGCTGTCCACGCTCTCCGCCTCCGGGGCCGCCCCCGACGCCCCGACCCAGGCCTGCCCGCCGGCGCCGGCCACGCGCTGAACCACGCTGACACCGCGAGGAGTTCACCGATGAGCGACACCCCCACCCCGGTCCGCCCGGCCCGCCGTACGCTCGGGTCGATCGCCGCCGCGGCGGCCCTCACCGCCGGACTGCTCGGCGTCTGCGCCGTCCAGGCGCCGCAGGCGCGGGCGGCCGCCTGCGGCGGCACCACCGGCGTCACCGTCGTGGTCGACTTCACCGCCGTCGGCGGCGGCATCCAGACCGGCTGCGCGCCCGGCGACCCGGCCAGCGGCCTGGCCGCGCTCACCGGCGCCGGATTCTCGTACGCCTTCCACCCGCGCTACCCGGGCTTCGTCTGCACCATCAACGCCCTGCCGACGACCTGCACCAACCCGACCGGCAGCGCCTACTGGTCGTACTGGCACGCCCAGCACGGCGGCCCCTGGTCGTACAGCACCCTGGGCGCGGGCAGCTACGACCCGGCCCCCGGCGACGTCGAGGGCTGGTCCTTCGGCGCCGGCGCACAGCCGGGCACCACCGCGCCCTGACAGGCGGAGGGCCACCGGCGCCCCGGCCCCTTCTCCGGAAGGGGCCGGGGCGCCGGTGCCAGGGGCTCAGGCGCCGCGGGACGCTCGGCGCCGCCGGTCGAGGTGTCCGACCAGCCGTACGGTTGCCACCGCGGCGGCCGTGAACAACAGGGTGTCGACCATGGTGCCCGCGGTGGTCAGCCACGCGGGGTCGTCGCCGTCGGGCACGCGCGTCGCGGTGAACAGCCCGCCGACGCCCGTCGAACGTACTGTCATTCGACGGCCGCGCCCACTCGCGGTCCTCCCTGAGGATCCGGTCCATCGTCATGGGTTTCGGTGTTCTCGTCCCGGCCGGGCCGGCCGTCGGCATCCAGATCACGCCGACGTGGTGGTCCACTTCCGCCGCCGGCCCCGCGGACCGACCTCTCGGCGTGCCGGCCTGGCCCCGCGGGTACGGCTTCGCACTCGGCGTGCGCGGTTGACCCGACATCACGACGAAGGCCCAGGCGGCCCCGGGGCGGCCTGTCATGACACGGCGTCAGATCGCATACTCGTCGGTATGAGCGATCGGAATGGGGCGGCGTCGGCCTGGAAGGTCGGCGATGTGATCGAGGGGCTGTACCGGGTCGACCAGGTGCACGAGGCCGGCGGGATGGGCCTGGTGTACCGGGTCTGGCACCTGGGGTGGGGGACCGACCTGGCGGTGAAGTCCCCCCGGCCGGAACTGTTCCGGTCCGCGCGGGAGCGGGAGCTGTTCGTCGCCGAGGCGCAGACCTGGGTCGGCCTCGGCCTGCACCCGCACGTCTGCGCCTGCCACTATGTACGGGAGATCGGCGGGACGCCCCGGGTGTTCGCCGAGTACCTGGACGGCGGCAGCCTGAGCGAGTTGATCCACAGTGGCCGGCTGTACGCGGGCGGCCCGGAACAAGCCCTCGCCCGGATCCTGGACCTGGCGGTCCAGGCCGCCCGGGGGCTGGACCACGCCCACCAGCAGGGCGTGGTCCACCAGGACGTGAAACCGGGCAACATCCTGCTGGACCGGGACGGTACCGCCCGGATCACCGACTTCGGCCTGGCCCGGGCCGGGCAGCTCGCCGCGTGGCCCGGCGGCGCAGGCGATCGGCCCGGCGCCGACGCCACCGTCCTGGTCGCCGCGGGCGGGATGACCAGGGTGTACGCCTCGCCCGAGCAGTACGGGCAGCGGCAGCTCGGCCGGCGAAGCGACCTGTACAGCTTCGCCGTCTCGGTGCTGGAGATGTTCACCGGCGGCGTGGCCTGGTACGTCGGACCACTCGCGAGCGAGACCCTCGCGGCCTTCCGCGGGACCCGAGGCCGCGACGGCCGCCCGCCGATCCCGCCCGGCGTCGCCGAGCTGCTGGAGCGCTGCCTGCGCCACGACCCCGCCCAGCGACCCGCCTCGATGGCCGAGGTCGCCGCCGAGCTCGCCGAGCACTACCACCGGGCCACCGGGACCCGGTACGCGCGCCCGGTGCCGAGCGCGGTCGGGCTGCGCGCCGACGAGCTGAACAACCGCGGCCTGTCGCTCTTCGACCTCGAGGACATCCCCGGCGCGCAGCGCGCCTTCGCCGACGCTCTGGAAGCGGACCCGCGCCACCTGGACGCCGCCTACAACGGCGGCCTGCTGCGCTGGCGGCGCGGCGAGACCACTGACGACACCCTGGTCGCCGACCTGGAGCAGCTGCGGCTCGTGCACGGCGACTCCTGGCAGTCCCGCCACCGGCTGACCGAGGTCCACCTGGAACGCGGCGACCTGGAGGCCGCCCGCGAGCTGCTCGCCGGGATCACCGCGGAGTGCGGCGACGACCCCGAGCGGCGCGCCGCCGTGGAACGTCTCGACCTCTCAAGCGCCCCCGACAACCGGGCGGCCCCGGCCTTCACCGCCCGCTGGTACCAGCTGTTCGACGGCCCCGCGCGGCTCGCCGCCCGGATCACCCCCGACGGGCGGTACGCGGTCACCGGCTACGGCGGCCACGGCGACAAGGACCGCGGGCTGAAGCTGTGGGACCTGCGGCGCGGCGAGCTGCTGCGCACCGTCGGCGGCCTGGAGTCCTGGGTGAGCAGCCTCGACGTCTCCGACGGCCGGTACGCGGTCTCGGTCGGCCCGGACAACGAGGTCCGGTTCTGGGACCTGGCGCGCGAGCGCTGCCTGCTGGCCTTCACCCCGCCCGGCCGCCGCGAGCTGTTCCGGGTGCAGGCCCTGCGGATCGACAACCGGGCGCGGACCGCCGTCGCCGTGGTGGAGGGACGGCTGCTGGTCTGGGACTTCCCGAGCGGCCGGCAGCGGTTGCGGCTCGGACCCGTCACGGACCGGGCCGAGGACTCCCACCGGGTCGAACTGAGCCACGACGGCGGTCTCGCCCTGGTCAGCAGCCACGCGCGCGGCACCCTCCAGCTGTGGGACCTGAACACCGGAGAGCTGCGGCAGACGATGACGATGCCGGGCCGCGGTCCCACCGCGATCTGGCTGGAGCCCGAGGGCCGCACCGCGGCGACCGCCTCGCCCGGCCTGACGATCCGGCTGTGGGACCTGCGCAGCGGCCGCGCGGTGCGCACCGTGACCTCGCCGATCGGCGAGGTCCGCTCGCTGGTGCTGAGCGGCGACTCCCGGTACGCCGTCACCGGCGGCGAGGACGGCGCGGTGCGGCTCTGGGACCTGGCCCTGTACCGCTGCGTGCGCACCTTCCGCGAACACAGCCAGCCGGTCGCCGCCGTGATGATGGGCGGGGACGCCGACTGGGCGGTGTCCGCCGGGCAGGACAACACCGCGCGCTGGTGGCGGATCACCCCGGAGCGCCGGTTCCGGGCGAGCATGCAGCTCAGTCGGCCTCGCCGCCACCAGGAGATCGAGCGGGCCGGCGGGCAGGTCGGGGCCCTGCTCGCCGAGGCCGAGCAGGCGCTCGGGTCTCGGCAGCACGCCGCCGCGCTCGACCTGCTCACCCGGGCCCGCTCGACGCCCGGCTATGAGCGTGCGCCGGAGGTGCTGGCCGCGTGGCGGCGGCTGGGGAGATCCGTCCGCCGTACCGGGCTGCGCGGGGCGTGGCCGGTGCACACCCTCGGCGGGCAGGGCCACGTGTCCTCGCTCGCCGTGTCGGCGGACGGGCGTACCGCGGCGATCGGCGGTGACCGCCGGGTCGGGCTGTGGAATCCGACCGACGGCACCCCGCTGCGCGCGCTCGACAAGCCCCGGGTCGGATCGGTCGGCCTGAGCGCCGACGGCCTGCGTGCGGTGGCCGGCGGGGACGCGGTGCTGCAGAGCTGGGAGCTGCCCGGCGGCCGACCGCTCGGCCGGGTCGACGCCCGTGGGCCCGACGGCCGTGCCGAGAGCGGTGAGGAGGGCATGCTCGGGAACTCGGTCCTGTTCACCGCCGATGCCCGGCAGGCCCTGGTGATCGGCCGGGACGGCGCGCTGCGGCTGTGGGACCTGGACAGCGGCCGCTGCGTGCGGGTGCTCACCGGCGACGGCGAGCGGCCGACCACCGCCGCCGCGATGAGCGCGGATGGCACCCGGGCAGCGAGCGTGGCGCTGTTCGGCGAGATCCAGCTGCACGCCCGGCTCGGCGCTCCGCCGCTGGCGCTGAGTCATCCGGCGTGCGGCTGGCTCTCGTTCGACGCAGACGGCCACCGGCTGCTGTCCGGCAGCGTGTACGGCGACCGCTCGCTGCGGCTGTGGGACGCCGGCACCGGGCAATTCCTCCGCGCCTTCGACTTCGAGGTCCTGCCGTGGGACGCCGGTACCGGGCCGGATGAGCTGTCGGTCCTTCACCTCTCCGCCGGCGGCCGGTTCGCCTATACAGGCCACCGGCTCGGCACCGTGCGGATCTGGGACGCCGACACCGGCCGCTGCCTGCGCGAGCTGGAAGGGGGTGGCGGCCAGGTGTGGAGTCTCACCGCCACCGCGGACGACAGCCTGCTGCTCTTCGGCTGTGCGGACGGCTCGGTGCGGGCGTGGGCGCTGGACTGGGAGCTGTCCGCCGGGCAGTGACGATCGGCCGGCCGGGACACCAGCTCAGTTCCGCAGTGGCCGGGCGGGCATTCGGGCTCGGGACGGTACGGTCACCGCCCCACACCGCTGCGCGTCAGCCCCGGGTTCGCACCGGGTTCGCACCGGGTTCCCCCGCTCGGCCACCGCGGACGCGACCGCACAGGTCTGTCGCCCGACGAGGTGATGTGATCGACCTGACGCCCCGTTGACTGCCCGTCGGTCAGCGTGGTCTGATGAACCGATTTTTTGCCCTCGGCATTCAGGGGAAGCCGGTCCAACTCCGGCGCTGACCCGCAACCGTGGACCCACCTGAGGTGGGTGAGCCGGAATGCCTGGACCGGGGGTCTGTTCACAGAGCACTTGCGTCGTCGCGGACTACGACGCGGTTTCGACGGCCCCCGTGCCCGCGGGCGACCGTCGGCTGCGCCGTCGCCTCGCGTGTCGACCGACCAGGGAGTCGTCGTGAGGGTCAGCAGCAATCGCACACGTCACAGGAACCGGGACCTCGCCTCGCTGGTGGTCGCCGGCACCGTCGCCGTCGCCGCCTGCGGCACGGTCCTGCTCGGGTACCCGGGTACCGCCTCGGCCGACCCGATCGAGCAGTGCACGGCGACGACGGGCGCGATCGTCGCCGTCGACTTCACCCACTGGGGCGGCGGCGTCGTCCGGGGCTGCGACGCCCACCCCACGACGGGCATGAACCTGCTGCACAACGCCGGCTTCACCACGACCGGCACCGAGCACGACGGACCGGCCTTCATCTGCCGGCTCGGGACCGGGACCTTCAACGGCGGCGCCCAGTACCCGACACCGGCCGAGGAGCCGTGCGTCAACACCCCGCAGGCCACCGCGTACTGGTCGTACTGGATCGCCGAACCCGGCCAACAGGCCTGGTCCTACAGCCGGTTCGGGGCCGGCACGCAGAAGCCCGAGCCCGGCGAGGTCGAGGCCTGGGTCTACGGCGGCACGGACATCGGCGGCACCAGCGGGGCGCCGAACTTCACCCCGGACTCCGTCCGCGCCAGGAACGGCGGCCCCTCGCCCTCCGCCTCCCCGTCGGCGTCGCCCTCGCCCGCGGTGGCCCTGAGCGCGCCCGCGGGGAGGAAACCCGACGCGGCCAAGGGGAGCGCCTACCTCACCGACCCGTCCCGCCTGATCGACGGCCACTACTACGAGGGCTTCCCGGCCTTCGCCGACTTCGGCCTGACCATCGACGGGGCCTACGCCCTCGCCGCGACCGGCACCGACGACGCCGCGCTGCGCCGGATCGTCGACTTCCTCGACCAGCAGGGCAAGGACGCGAGCGAGCGCACCGTCAACGACTGGACCGCGATCGGCACCGAGTACGCCGGCGGCGGGTCCATCGGCAAGGAGGCGCTGCTCGCCGAGGTCGTCGGCCGCAACCCGCGGGACTTCGGCGGCCACGACCTGATCGCCGCCCTCGCCGCGCTGGTGTGCGCCAAGGCCGACGCGACCACCGGCTGCGCAGCCCCGGGCAACTACGCCTACGCCACCTCCGTCTTCTCCCAGGCGCTCGCCGTCATGGCCCAGCTCCGGGCTGGGGAGTCCACCAGCGTCGCCCCCGCGATCGCCTACCTGAAGGGCCTCCAGCACCCGGACGGCTCCTGGCCGAGCCTGATCCCCGCCACCGGCGACTCCGACGTGGACAGCACGGCGATGGCCGTCATGGCCCTCGCCCTCGTCCCCGGGGACGAGGCCGCCCGGGCGGTCGACCAGGGGCTCGGCTGGCTCGCCGCGCGGCAGCTGCCCGACGGCGGCTTCCCCGGCGCGTCCGGCGACTCCACCAACTCGGCCGCGCTGGCCGTCCAGGGCATGACGCTGCGCCAGGCCGCCTACGGTGGACAGATCGCCAAGGCGCTCGACTTCCTCGCTGGGCAGCAGAACGGCGACGGCGGGTTCAACGTCGCGGCCGCCGGGCAGCGGGGTTCGGACGTCCGCGCGTCCACGCAGGTGCTGGGCGGTGCCACCGGCATCTCCTTCGGGACGCTGTCCCGCGACCTCGCGGGCACGCCGACGCCTACTCCCACCGGGACGCCGACCGCGACACCGACGGGGACACCCACGACGACCGCGGCGGCCCCGGCCACCGACGCCCCGTCGTCCGGCGGTGCCGCCGAGGCCGGGGGCGTACCGGTGCGGACCGGTTCAGGCGGCCTGGCCAGTACCGGAAGCCAGGCACTGGCGCTGACGGCGGGAGCCGGCGCGCTGACCGCGCTCGGCGCCGGGGCCGTCCTCGTCGCCCGTCGTCGCACCGCGGCCGCCCCGGGGCGTCACCGGTGAGCCGGGGGCTCGGCACGCGCCTCGCCCGGCTGTCCGGGGCGGCGTCGCTGACCTTCGCGCTCGCCTTCGGCGGCGTCGCCGCGGGCACCGCCCCGGCCGCCGCGACCCCGTTGCCGATCGAGCAGTGCACCACCACCTCCGGTGCCGTACTCGCCGTGGACTTCGGCAAGTGGGGCGGCCCGCTGCTGCGCTCCTGCGGAACCACGCCCACCACCGGGTTCACCCTGCTCAACCAGGGCGGCTGGAAGACCACCGGCACCGGCCACGACGGCCCGGCCTTCATCTGCCGGATCGGCTACAGCGGCTTCCAGGGCGGCAAGCAGTACCCGACGCCGGAGCAGGAGAAGTGCGTCCTGACACCCCCGGCCACCGCGTACTGGTCGTACTGGCACGCCGATCCGGGCCAGAACGAGTGGTCCTACAGCCAGCTCGGCGCGATGCTCTACCAGCCGAAGCCCGGCAGCGTCGACCTGTGGATCTTCGGCGGCACCAACATCGAGGGCACCGAAGGGCGTCCGACTTTCTCGCCGGACAGCGTCCGGGCCCACAACTCGAGTCCCGGCGGGCAGCCGGCCGACCCGGGCCAGGGCACCGCGGGCGGGTCCGGCGGCAGCTCGGGCGGTTCCGGCAACGGGTCGACGGGTGGTGGTGCCGGGACGGTCGGCGGCAGCGGCTCCGGCGGATCCACCGGCACGACCGGCGGCGCCGGGACCGGACGGGCCCCGGCTCCCACCAAGCCCCCGGCGGGCGGAGCCCGTCCGCCCGCGTCCGCCGCGACCCCGGGGACGGACCCCGCCGCCACCCCCGGGGACGGCGGCACCCCGCCGGGCGCGCCCGACCCCACGCCGGTGCCGGCCGAGCCGTCCACCGCCCCGCCGACCGACGCCCCGAGCGACCAGTCGACACCGCAGACGGCCGCGGCCGAGGCCGGCCCGACGTCCGCGGCAGCCGTGCCCGGCGGGGTGGTGGACGCCAACCCGGTGGCCGACGCCCCGCACGACTCCGGGTCGATGGTCCCCGCCGTGCTCGGCTCGGTCCTCGTCGTGGCGCTGGGCGTGGCCACGGTGGTGGCCGCCCGGCGCCGCCGCCGACGGGCCGAGTGATCCGGTGGGCACGCTCGACAAGCGCGAGTCCGGCTCCCCGCAGCGCGCCCCCGGGCGGGCCGCGGGGGGCCGGCGCATCCCGCGCAACCTCCACCCGCTGGCCTGGTGGGCCTGGGCGCTGGCCCTGGCGACGGCGGCCAGCCGCACCACCAACCCGCTGCTGCTCCTGCTCGTCCTCGCCGTGCTCGGCTTCGTGGTCACCGCCCGCCGCAGCGAGGCGCCGTGGGCGCGCGGGTTCGCCTACTACCTGTGGCTGGCCCTGACGGTGGTGGCGATCCGGGTGGTCTTCCGGTGCGTCTTCGCCACCGGTGTCACCCCGCACGACCACCTGCTCTTCTCCCTGCCGCACATCCCCACCCCCGCCTGGTACGCGGGCATCGAGATCGGCGGGCCGGTCTCGCTGGAGGCCACGCTCTCGGCGGCCTTCGACGGGCTGCGGCTGGCCTGCCTGATCTGCTGCATCGGCGCCGCGAACACCCTGGCGAACCCCAAGCGGGCGCTGCGGGTGCTGCCGGGGGCCCTGTACGAGCTGGGCGTCGCCGTGACGGTGTCGCTCAGCGTCGCGCCCCAGCTGGTGCAGAGCGTCCAACGCGTCGCCCGGGCACGGCGGTTGCGTGCCGGGCGGCGCAAGGGCGTCCGTGCTCTGCGCAGCATCGTGGTGCCGGTCCTGGAGGACGCGCTGGAGCGTTCGCTCAGCCTCGCGGCCGCGATGGACTCGCGCGGCTACGGGCGTTCCGGCACCGCCTCGCGCCGCTCCCGCCGGCTGACCGGCGCGCTGATGCTGCTCGGCATGTGCGGCCTGTGCGCCGGGGTGTACGGGCTGCTGGACGGGACGGCCCCGGCCGCGCTCGGCCTGCCCGCCTTCCTCGCGGGCGCCGTGCTCTGCGTGGCGGGCCTGCTGCTCGGCGGGCGGCGGGTGCGGCGCACCACCTACCGGCCGGACCGCTGGCGGGCCGCCGAGTGGGGCGTGGCCGGCTGCGGGGTGACCGCCGCCGTGCTGCTGTTCGCCACCGTCGGCTACGACGCCACCGACCTCAACCCGTCGCTGTACCCGCTGACTTGGCCGCCTCTGCCGCTCGTCCCGGTGCTCGCCCTGCTGCTGGCGGGGGCGGCCGGTATCGTCTCGCCGCCGCCCGGCCGGACGCCCGGACCCGCCGCCGGGCCGGGGCCGCGCCCGGCCGCACGTCCCGACGCCGCCCCCACCGACCGCACCGACCGCACGACCTCCGAGGTGAGCACGTGATCCGATTCGACCGGGTCGGCGTGGTGTACGACGGCGAGAGCACGCCCGTCCTGCGCGACGTCGACCTGCACATCCCGGAGGGCGAGCTCTGCCTGGTGGTCGGCCGCACCGGTGTCGGCAAGTCGACCCTGCTCGGCGCCGTCAACGGCCTGGTGCCGCACTTCACCGGCGGCACCCTGCGCGGTCGGGTCACCGTGGACGGCCGCGACACCGCCCACCACCCGCCGCGCGAACTCGCCGACGTGGTCGGCGTGGTCGGGCAGGACCCGCTGGCCGGCTTCACCACCGACACGGTGGAGGAGGAACTGGCGTACGTCATGGAGCAGTTGGCGATCCCGTCGGAGACCATGCGCAAGCGCGTCGAGGAGACCCTGGACCTGCTCGGCCTGGCCGACCTGCGCCACCGGGCCCTGTACGAGCTCTCCGGCGGCCAGCAGCAGCGCGTCGCCATCGGCTCGGTGCTCACCGCGCATCCGCGCGTCCTGGTGCTGGACGAGCCGACCTCCGCGCTCGACCCGACCGCCGCCGAGGAGGTGCTGGCCGCGATCACCCGGCTGGTCCACGACCTCGGCGTGACCGTCCTGTTGGCCGAGCACCGCCTGGAGCGGGTCGTCCAGTACGCCGACCGGGTCGCCTACCTGCCCGGCGACGGGACGGTCGTGCACGGCCCCCCGGCCGAGGTCTTCCGGGACACCGCGATCGCGCCGCCCGTCGTCGACCTCGGCCGACTGGCCGGCTGGCGGCCGCTGCCGCTGTCCGTCCGGGACGCCCGCCGGGCCGCCGCGCCGCTGCGGGAGCGGCTCACGGACCTGCCGGTTCCCCCGCCGCGCCGGGCAGCGGTGGCGGGGGAACCGGTGCTGGAGGCGACGGGGGTCGTCGTCCGGTACGGGCCGGTGGCCGCCGTCCGGGACGTCCGGCTGGAGCTGCGGGCGGGCGAGGTCACGGCGCTGATGGGCCGCAACGGCTCCGGCAAGTCCTCGCTCCTGTGGGCGCTCCAGGGCTCCGGGCCCCGCCAGGGCGGTAGCGTGAAGGTCACCGGCGCCGGGGGCGGCCCGGCCGCGGACCCCAAGCGGCTGCCCGCGGCCCGGGCCCGGCAGCTGGTCGGGCTCGTCCCGCAGACCCCCACCGACCTGCTGTACCTGGAGACGGTCGCCCAGGAACTCGCCCAGAGCGACCTCGAAGCCGACGGCGTCGGCGGGCCGACCGCACGGCAGGTCCTCGACCGCCTGGCTCCCGGGATCCCGGACGGCACCCACCCCCGGGACCTCTCCGAGGGGCAGAAGCTGGCCCTCGTCCTGGCGATCCAACTCGCCGCCGCACCAAGGGTCGTGCTGCTGGACGAACCCACCCGGGGGCTCGACTACCAGGCGAAGGAGGCGCTCACCGGCATCGTGGACGCCCTCGCCGCCGAAGGCCGTACGGTCGTCGTCTCCACCCACGACGTCGAGTTCGTCGCCTCCGCCGCCGACCGCGTCGTGGTGATGGCCGAGGGCGAGATCGTCGCCGACGGGCCCACCGCCGAGGTCATCGTCGCCTCGCCCACCTTCGCCCCGCAGACCGCCAAGATCCTCGCCCCGCTCGGCTACCTGACGGCACGTCAGGTCGCGGCGGCCGTGGAAGCGGTGGAGGCCGCCCGGTGACCGCCGTCCGGATCCCCGGCCGGGCCCGCGTCGTCGTCGCCCTGGCCGCCTTCATCGGGCTGGTGGCCTTCACCTGGCCGTTCGTCGTCGCGCCCGGGCGGTTCGGCTCCAACTACGCCCCGCCGCTGATCTTCGGCGCCCTGCTGGTCCTGGTGCTCGCCGTCGTCGTCGCGGAGATCTCCGCGGGCGGCATCGACGCCAAGGCCCTCGCCATGCTCGGCGTCCTGTCCGCCGTCAACGCCGGACTCCGCCCGCTCGGCGCCGGGACCGCCGGAGTGGAGACGGTCTTCTTCATCCTGGTGCTGGCCGGCCGGGTCTTCGGCCCCGGCTTCGGCTTCACCCTCGGCTGCACCTCGCTGTTCGCCTCCGCGCTGCTCACCGGCGGCGTCGGCCCCTGGATGCCGTACCAGATGTTCGGCTGCGCCTTCGTCGGCATGCTCGCCGGACTGCTGCCGGGGGCCGGGCGGCGCTGGGAGGTGCCGCTGCTGGCCGGGTACGGGGCGTTCTCCGGCTACCTCTTCGGCTTCCTGCTGAACCTCTCCTTCTGGCCGTTCTCCACCGACCCGAACAGCTCGATCGCCTACCTGCCGGGCCTGCCCTTCACCGAGCAGTGGCACCGCTACCTGCTGTTCGACCTGGCCACCTCGCTCGGCTGGGACACCGGCCGCGCCGTCACCACCTTCACCGCCGTGCTCGTCGTCGGGCCGGCCGTCCTCACCGTCTTCCGCCGCGCGGCCCGCCGCGCCAACTTCGAGCCCACGGTGCGCTTCGAGGCCCCGCCCGGCCCGCACGCCCCATCCGGCCAGGACGCCACGCCCGGCCCGGACACCACGGCGGGGCCGCCGACCGCCGCGCGGCCCACCGGCCCGGCGCACCCCTGAACCGAAAGGCCGACCATCGTGCCCAAGCCCGCGAAGCACCGGACGATGACGCTGGACGGGGTCGTCGTCGTCGTCCTGACCCCGGAACAGCACGCCGCACTGGAATCCGCCCGCCGCCAGCTGGGCGGGGCGCAGGCGCAGGTCGCCAGGATGAGGTCAGACCTCCAGCGGGGACGGCGGCTGCTGGGCGAAGCCGAACGGCTACTGGCGGGCATCCCCGCCGACCAGCGCGCGCGACTGGACGCCCGGCTGGGGCCGGGACGCGGCCTGACCGGACTGCTCGCGGACATCCGCGCCGCCCTGCCCGGCACGCCGGACACCCCGACGCGGACCTGACCACCGGCCCCGCGAGCCGTGGTGGCGTCCCACCATCCGGACGGGTTCCGAGATTCCCGCGCCGGGCCCGGTGTTTTGCCCCTAAGCTGACGGTGCAGCTGGTTCGCCCTGTCCGCCAGGCAGGGCGTCGCAAGAGGGAACCCGGTGACGCCTTTCGACTGGCCAGTCCGGGACTGCCCCGCAGCGGTGAGTGGGAACGACCGCCGTCATACGCACTGGACCCGGGACGGGTCTGGGAAGCGACGGCCAGTAGGTGTCCGCCCTTCACGGGACGGACGCGCCCGCGAGTCCGAAGACCTGCCACTGCCCGCCCGCGGACGACCCGCGCGCGGCTATCCGGTGACCTCGTGGGCGGGTCGGCGACCATACCAGGCGGACCAGGCCCGTACGTTCCCGTGACGGCCGCCGCCGGGTACGTCATCCCTTCGCGCCCTCGTGCCGTCTCCGGGTACCTGAGGAGAACAGACTCGCGAAGGAGAGTCCCTTGACCACGAAGTCCGCAGCCGCGGCGAGCGTCGCCACCGCGTACGGCTACCCCCGCCAGGGCCGGGGCCGGGAGCTCAAGAAGGCCATCGAGGGCTACTGGAAGGGCTCGGTCACCGCCGAGGTGTTGCTGGCGACCGCCGCCGACCTGCGCCGGGGGAACTGGCAGCAGCTCGCCGACTCCGGCGTCGAAGAGGTCCCGACCGGTGACTTCTCGCTCTACGACCACGTGCTGGACACCACCGTCGCCGTCGGCGCGATCCCGCCCCGGCACCGGGCCGCCGTCGAAGCCGACCCGCTGGACGGGTACTTCGCCATGGCGCGCGGCAACCAGGACGTCGCCCCGCTGGAGATGACCAAGTGGTTCGACACCAACTACCATTACCTGGTGCCGGAGTTGGGGCCGGACACGGTGTTCACGGCGAACCCGGCCAAGGCGGTGGGCGAGCTGCGCGAGGCGCTGCTGCTCGGCCACGCGGCCCGGCCGGTGCTGGTCGGGCCGGTCACCTACCTGCTGCTCGCCAAGCCGGCGCCCGGGGTGGCCGCCGACTTCCAGCCGATCACCCTGCTGGACCGGCTGCTGCCCGTCTACGCGGAGCTGCTGGCCGGGTTGCGCGCCGCCGGCGCCGACTGGGTGCAGCTGGACGAGCCCGCGCTGGTCCAGGACCGCACCCCGGCCGAGCTCAACGCCGCCGCCCGCGCCTACCGCGAGCTGGGCGCCCTCACCGACCGGCCCAAGCTGCTGGTCGCCAGCTACTTCGACCGGCTCGGCGACGCCCTGCCGGTCCTGGCGAAGGCCCCGATCGAGGGCCTGGCACTGGACTTCACCGGGCCGGCCGCCGCCAACCTGGAGGACCTCGCCGCCGCCGGCGGCCTGCCCGGCAAGCGACTGGTGGCGGGGGTGATCGACGGGCGCAACATCTGGATCAACGACCTGGAGAAGTCCCTCACGACCCTGGCGACCCTGCTGGGCCTCGCCGACACCGTCGACGTCGCGCCGTCCTGCTCCCTGCTGCACGTGCCGATCGACGCCACCCTCGAACGCGACATCGACCCGCAGATCGCCCGCTGGCTGGCCTTCGCCAAGCAGAAGGCCACCGAGGCGGCGCTGCTCGCCCGCGGCCTGCGCGAGGGCACCGGCGCGATCGCCGCCGACCTCGCGGCCAACCGGGCCGACCTGGCCTCCCGCGCGGGCTCGCCGATCACCCGCGACCCGGCGGTGCGCGCCCGGATCGCCGCCGTCACCGACGCGGACGCCCGCCGCGCCCAGGCCTACCCGCAGCGGGCCGAGGCCCAGCGCGCCCGGCTCGGCCTGCCGCTGCTGCCGACCACCACCATCGGCTCCTTCCCGCAGACCACCGAACTGCGCGTCGCCCGGGCCGACCTGACGGCCGGTCGGATCGACGGCGCCACGTACCGGGAGCGGATGGAGGCCGAGGTCCGCGAGGTCATCGCGTACCAGGAGAAGGCCGGACTGGACGTCCTGGTGCACGGCGAGCCCGAGCGCAACGACATGGTCCAGTACTTCGCCGAGCAGCTCACCGGCTACCTGGCCACCCGGCACGGCTGGGTGCAGTCCTACGGCACCCGGTACGTGCGCCCGCCGGTCCTCGCCGGGGACATCTCCCGGCCGCACCCGATGACCGTCGACTGGTTCCGCTACGCGCAGGGCCTGACCGACCGCCCCGTGAAGGGCATGCTCACCGGCCCGGTCACCATGCTCGCCTGGTCCTTCGTCCGCGACGACCAGCCGCTCGCCGACACCGCCCGCCAGGTCGCCCTCGCCCTGCGCGACGAGGTCGTCGACCTCGAGGCCGGGGGCGCCGCCGTCGTCCAGGTCGACGAGCCGGCCCTGCGCGAGACCCTCCCGCTGCGGGCCGCCGCCCGCCCGGCCTACCTGGACTGGGCCACCGAGGCCTTCCGCCTCGCCACCTCCGGCGTCCGCGCCGACACCCAGATCCACACCCACATGTGCTACGCCGAGTTCGGCGCCATCATGACGGCGATCGACGACCTCGACGCCGACGTCATCCATACCTTTCTTCGTGGGATCGTTCTGGTCATTCGTAAGATCAGGGCACCCAGGGATGCCGGGTGTGGCTGTCATGTCATTGCCGCGTCCGTG
>NZ_JBSFKI010000031.1:0-115416 GCF_053598475.1 Kitasatospora sp. NPDC001119 | reverse complement strand
TCCGCGGAGACCACCACGGTGTGGGACACCCCGGGGGTGTTGTCCACGAAATTGGTGATCAGCCAGTTCAGGTTCTGTGCGGCCTGGCTCATCTGGTTCAACTCAACGCTCCTGGTGATCTGCGCCGTTGCCGTCGCTCCGGCCACCGAAACTATCGAATCCGGGCTGCTGGGCACCATGCTGGTGGCCCGCCTGGTTGGCGGCCTGCTCGGCCCCGGCGCGGCGGCCCTGCTGGATGCCGCGGCGCAGGTTGGTCAGTCGGCCGCGGACCTCCTCGGGGGCCCGGGAGACCTGCGGGCCGGTCAGCGGCGAGGCCTCGGCGGTGCCGGAGACCAGGTTGGCCTGCGGGGTCCGCCGGGGCAGGCCCGACATGGTGACACCGCTGGTCGAGGGCTCGCGGATCTGCTCGGCGCGGCGCCAGCGCTCGTCGTTCGCGGACGGACGCCACGGCGCGTCGCCGGTGCCCGGCTGCGGCTGGCCCTGCGGCTGCTGCGGGGCCTGCTGCTGCGGAGCCGGCTGGGGAGCCCGCTGCTCGTCGGCCGACGGCTGGAACTCCGGTGCGGCGGTGCCGGGGCGGCGCGGCTGGTACGGCCGCGGCCGCGCCTGCTGCGAGCCGTCGGACTGCGGGAACCAGGGCTGCTCCTCGCCGCCCGGTCGGCCCGCGGCCTCGGACGGGCCGGTCGGCAGCGCCATCGGCTCCTGGTGCGGCAGCGGAAGCGGCTGCGGCTGCGGGGCCTGCTCCTGGCGCACCGGCTCCGGACGCGGCGGGTTCGGCACGTTCGGCAGCACCGGCTCGACCAGGCCGAGGCCCAGCGGGTCGCGCGGGTCGATCTGGCTGGCCTCGAAGCGCGGACGGGCGAACTGCTGGGTGCTCTCCACCGGCGCCGGCTCGGCCGACGGCAGCGGCTGGGGCTGCTGCTGGGCCTGCGGCGGCAGCTGCGGCTGGCGGTCGCGCTGCGGCGCGTCCGGGCCGGGGCGCTGCGGACCGCGCGGGCCCTGGGCGGCGGGCCGGCCGGGGGCGCCGGGGCCCTGCGGGGCCGGACGGCGCTGCGGCAGGCCGTCCTGCGGACGGTTGCCCGGACGGGCGCCCTGCTGCGGCGCGCCGGGGCCACCGGGACCGCCGGGGCGGCCGTGCTGCGGCTGCTCGCCGGTCCGGGCACCCGGACCGCCGTCGAACCCGCCGGCGGGACGCGGACGCTCCTGGCCGGGCCGGCCGGGCAGGCCGGGCTGGGACTGACCGGCCTGCGGCTGGCCCTGCTGCGGCTGACCGGGCTGGCCCGGCTGGCCGGGCTGCTGCTGACGGCCGCGGCGGGGCAGGCCGTTCGGGCCGCTCTGCGGCGGGCCCTGGCGACCCGGGGCGCGCTGCGGCAGACCGCCCTGCTGGGCCTGCTGCGGGGCCTGCTGGTTCTGCTGCTTCTGCGGGGCCTGCTGCTTCTGCTGCGGCTGGGCGGGCCGCTGGCCCTGGCCCTGCTGACCGCCGCCCTGCGGGGCGGGGTTCTCCCGCAGCGACTGGCCGACCTTGCGGGTCGGCAGACCGCCGCCGGACGCACCCGGACCGCCCGGCGCACCGGGACCGCCCGGCGCACCCGGACCGCCCTGCGCGCCCGGGCCGCCCTGCGGACCGGGACCGGTCGGAGCGCCCGGACCGCCCTGGCCGAGCTGCGGACGGCCGCCCTGCGGGGCACCGGCGGCCGGACCGCCCTGGCCGAGCGCGGCCGGACCGTTCTGGCGGCCGGGCGGCACCTGGCGCTGCTGGCGCGGCGTCGGGGTGACCCCGCGCTGCTGCTTGCCCTGGCCGGAGCCGGGCCGGCCGGCGCCGCGGCGGTCGCCCGAATTGGTGACGTCCACCGGGAGCATGACCAGCGCGGTGGTGCCGCCGGAGTCGCTGGGGCGGAGCTGGATGCGGATGCCGTGTCGCAGGGACAGGCGGCCGACCACGAAGAGGCCCATGCGGCGGGAGACCGAGACGTCCACCGTCGGCGGGTTGGCGAGGCGCTCGTTGATCTCGGCGAGGTCATCGGGGCTCAGGCCGATGCCGGTGTCGTGGATCTCGACCAGGACGCGGCCGTCCGGCAGCGCGTGGCCGGTGACCCGGACGCGGGTCTGCGGGCTGGAGAACGAGGTGGCGTTCTCCAGCAGCTCGGCGAGCAGGTGGACGAGGTCGTTGACGACGCGGCCGGCGACCTCGGCCGACGGCACGGCGGCGAGCTCGATGCGCTCGTACTGCTCCACCTCGGAGGCGGCGGCGCGGAGCACGTCGACCAGCGGGACGGGCCTGGTCCAGCGGCGGCCCGGGTCCTCACCGGCGAGGACGAGGAGGTTTTCGCCGTTGCGGCGCATGCGGGTCGCGAGGTGGTCCAGCTTGAAGAGGTTGGCCAGCTGGTCCGGGTCCGCCTCGCGGCTCTCCAGCTCGGAGATGAGCGACAGCTGGCGCTGGATGAGGCCCTGGCTGCGGCGCGAGAGGTTGGTGAACATCGCGTTGATGTTGCCGCGCAGGAGGGCCTGCTCGGCGGCGAGGCGGACGGCCTCGCTGTGCACCATGTCGAACGCGTGGGCCACGTGGCCGATCTCGTCGGTGGAGTCGACGGCGACCGGCTCGACCGTGGTGTCGACGTCGTGCGGGTCGGCCTCGGAGAGGGTCTTGACCAGCTCGGGCAGACGGCGCTCGGCGACGTCCTCGGCCGCGGCCTGGAGGCGGGTCAGCGAGCGCACCATCGAGCGGGCGATCAGACCGGCGCCACCGAGGGCGACGAGCAGCACCAGGGCGACCGCGACACCGATGATCAGGGCGTCGGCGTCGGCCTGGGACTGGAGGTCCTGGGCCTTTCCGTCCAGGTTCTCGATGAGCTTGGACTCGATCCGGCGCTCGGCGGTGATCTTCGAGCTGGCCTTCTCGTACCAGTCCTTGTAGCTGACCGCCTCGGTCTGGCGGATGCCGCTCTGGGTGAGGATCGTGGAGGCGTAGCGGTCGGCGTCGGCGACCACCGAGTTGTAGCTCAGCTGGCTGCGCAGGTTGTCCAGGTCGTGCGCGGTGTAGATGTTGTTGAAGCTCGCGATCGCGTTGTCGTACGAGCTGCGCAGACGGATACCGAAGGACTCGTCGCTGGGGCTGAGGTCCGGGGTCTTCGGGTTGGCGAGCGCGGCGCTGATCAGGGCCCGCTGCTGCGAGGTCGCGTTCTTCGCCAGCGAGAACTGCTGGAGCGCGCGGGTGGAGACGACCAGGTCCTTGTTGTTCGACGCGAGCGCGATGTCCTGGGTGATGGACAGCAGGTCTCGGATGATCACGTCGTAGGCGGTGATCGTCGACTGGATGTTCTGGTTGTTCTGGTACGGCAGGCTGCGGGTGTCCGCGATCGAGTTCAGGTCCTTGCGGATCTGGAGCAACAGCGCCTTGCCGCCGGACAGTTCGAGGTTCTCGAACTTGTCGGAGGACGCGGTGAAGGTGCGGCTCAGGTCGTCGGTGGACTTGCGGGCCGCGACGATGTCGTCGTCCAGCGGGGCGGTCGGGTCGTGGGTGATCGGGCCGGCGCTGATGTCGCGCTCGGTCTGCAGCGCGTCCGCGAGGTTGGTCGCCTTCTTGGCCAGGTCGGACAGGTTGGCCATCTGGGCGAGTTGCTGCGAGTTCTCCATCGAGGTCTGGATGCGCAGGCCACCGAGGACCAGCGAGACCATCACGGGGAGGGCGAGCAGCGCGATCAGTCGGGTGCGGATGCGCCAGTTGCGCATCGCGAGCCGGTTCAGACCGGTGGCGCGGCGCCTGGTCAGCGAGGTCCGGAGTTTGTCCCGGGCGGACTTCCGCTCCTGCCCGTCCTCCTCCGGCCGCCCGAGGGCCTCGGGTGTCACCGGCTCGGCCGGGCCGCCGGGGGCCGCCGCCTGTTGGGGGGCTGCCACAGGCTCGCGCGACTCCGGGTTCCCCGCGGCGCCGCTACCCCTTTTGAAACGTCCCTGCACTGGCGTCGCAACCTCTGGACCGGGCGTCCCGCCGCGTCGCCACGGCCTGGACGGTGTCGAGTTTCCATCCGCCCCCCGGCCGGTCCGGGAGAGCGGGCACCGGGGTGGACCACTCCCTACCCACGGTCCGTCGCATTCCAGCACAGCCGGGGAATCCCAACAAGGGCCGCAGGTACCGGGGGTCCGGCGCTACCGACCGCTTGTGCGATCTCACTGACTGTGCGGTAACAGGACCGGAATACCGCCTTTTTCGGACACTCGCCGGATACATGCCAAGCAGACCCGGGATCGGGAAGAGTCACAGACCTTCCGGAATGCCCCTTATCGGGTGGAATGTCGGAAAGTCCCGGAGCGACGATATGTCGGATATCTGTATTTTGCTCGTCAATTTGTGAGCAAAATCACAGTCTAATGTGTAGCTTTGGTCACGGTCTCTATGGAATGAGATCTCGTAACCTGGCTGTCTCCGGAGCACGGCCCCGATCAGCCTGCCCAGAACCCCTCCGAATCAATCGGAATCCATCAGGCCGGTGCCGATCCGCCGCGGTCGGCCAGGCCATGACCACGAGGTGCTCTCGATGTCCCAGGCGAAGAACGCCACCAAGTCCACGCTGTCCTGCCGCCCCACGGCGAACCCGCGCCGGACGACGCTGGCCTCGGTCGAGGACTTCAGCACGATCCCGGGTGCCCGCAAGCCCGAGGACGTCCTGACCTACGGCACCGAGCTGCCGGTCGCCACGGCCAACCCGCGCCGCACCCAGCTGATGGTCGCCCCGGTCGTCGTCCCGCAGGACTGACCCCGCACGGCACCGCACCGCACCGCGCCGAGGGCGCCGTCGTCACACCGGTGGCGGCGGCGCCCTCGGCGTCGCGCGGTGCGCGCTTCCGTCCCGACCGTCCTGAACAGGGGCAAAGCGGTCAGCCGGGGCCCCACGCGATAGCCTGGAGGCCGATTGACGGGGCCGCGCCCACTGCGGGCGGGAGCCCACCAGCGCCCGGGCGCGCCCCGGGCGGCCGACGAAGCGAGGGGTAGCCCAGCCGTGCGCATTGCCAGGTTTTCCGTCCGGGAAGGGAGCCCTGCCGCCGGCAGCGTCTCCTTCGGCGTAGTGGAGGGCGACCCTTCCCGGCCCGAGTCGCTGGTCGTCCACGCGCTGGCCGGCCACCCGTTCGGCCAGCCCCAGCCCACCGGCGAGAGCTACCGCTTCCAGGACGTCCGGCTGCTCAGCCCGATGCTCCCGAACAAGATCGTGGCGGTCGGCCGCAACTACGCGGCGCACGCGGCGGAGCTGGGCAACGACGTCCCGGACGTCCCGCTCACCTTCTTCAAGCCGTCCACCTCGGTGATCGGCCCGACCGAGAGCATCGCCTACCCGCCGTTCTCCTCGGACGTCCACCACGAGGCCGAACTCGCCGTGGTGATCGGCCGGATGTGCCGCGAGGTGCCGCTGGACCGGGTGCCCGAGGTGATCCTCGGCTACACCTGCGCCAACGACGTCACCGCCCGGGACGTCCAGCAGCGCGAGGGCCAGTGGGCCCGGGCCAAGGGCTTCGACACGGCCTGCCCGCTGGGCCCGTGGATCGAGACCGACCTCGACCCGAGCGACCTCGCGATCACCTGCACGGTCAACGGCGAGCTCCGCCAGACCGGCCGCACCTCCCTGATGGTCCGCTCGGTCGCCGAGCTGGTCGTCCACATCTCCGAGGCCATGACGCTGCTGCCCGGCGACGTCATCCTCACCGGCACGCCCGCAGGGGTGGGCCCCCTCAACGTCGGCGACGAGGTCGCCGTCTCCATCGAAGGCATCGGCACTCTCACCAACAAGGTGATCAAGCGTGGCTAACACTGACCCGGCCGTCCGGGTTCGCTTCTGTCCCTCCCCGACCGGCAACCCCCACGTGGGCATGGTCCGCACGGCCCTGTTCAACTGGGCCTACGCCCGCCACAACGGCGGCACGCTGGTCTTCCGGATCGAGGACACCGACTCCGCCCGCGACTCCGAGGAGTCGTACAACCAGCTGCTCGACGCGATGCGCTGGCTCGGCCTGGACTGGGACGAGGGCCCCGAGGTCGGCGGTCCGGACGCGCCGTACCGGCAGTCGCAGCGGATGGACATCTACGCCGATGTCGCCCGCCGCCTGCACGAGGCCGGCCACGCCTACCACTGCTACTGCTCCACCGAGGAGCTGGACGCCCGCCGCGAGGCCGCCCGCGCGGCCGGCAAGCCCTCCGGCTACGACGGCCACTGCCGCGAGCTGACGGAGGAGCAGGTCGCCGTCTACAAGCTGGAGAAGCGCGAGCCGATCCTGCGCTTCCGGATGCCCGACAAGACCCTCTCCTTCGACGACCTGGTGCGCGGCACGCTCACCTTCGAGCCGGAGAACGTCCCGGACTACGGCATCGTCCGGGCCAACGGCGCCCCGCTGTACACCCTGGTCAACCCGGTGGACGACGCCCTGATGGGCATCACCCACGTGCTGCGCGGCGAGGACCTGCTGTCCTCCACCCCGCGGCAGATCGCGCTGTACGCCGCGCTCGCCGAGATCGGCGTCGGCGACGGCACCACCCCGCGCTTCGGCCACCTGCCGTACGTGATGGGCGAGGGCAACAAGAAGCTCTCCAAGCGCGACCCGCAGTCCTCGCTCAACCTGTACCGCGAGCGCGGCTTCATCCGCGAGGGCCTGCTCAACTACCTGTCCCTGCTGGGCTGGTCGCTGGCCGAGGACCGCGACCTGTTCGACATGGACGAGATGGTCGCCGCCTTCGACGTCGCCAAGGTGAACGCCAACCCGGCCCGCTTCGACCTGAAGAAGTGCGAGGCGATCAACGCCGAGCACGTCCGCCGGCTGGCCCCGGAGGACTTCGTCCGCCGTCTGGTGCCGTTCCTCCAGGGCGCCGAGCTGCTGCCGGCCGAGCCCACCGCCGAGCAGCTGGACCTGCTCGCCAAGGTGGCGCCGCTCACCCAGGAGCGGATGGTCGTGCTGAGCGAGATCGTGAACATGGCCGGCTTCCTGTTCGTGGCGCCGGAGAAGTTCGCCCTCGACCCGGACGACGCCGCCAAGGTGCTGACCGCGGACTCCCGCCCGGTGCTGGAGGCCAGCATCAAGGCGCTGGAGGAGCTCGCGGACTTCACCCCGGAGCCGATCCAGGCCGCGCTGCGCGAGGCGCTGGTGGAGGGGCTGGGCATCAAGCCCAAGTTCGCCTTCACGCCGCTGCGGGTGGCCGTCACCGGCCGACGGGTCTCCCCGCCGCTGTTCGAGTCCATGGAGCTGCTGGGCCGCCCGGAGACGCTGCGACGGCTGCGCGCCGCCCTGGACGCCCTCCCGGCCGCCTGAGGCGCCCTCCTGGGCGCTCTCTGACGGATCCCTGCCGGACCGGCCCTCCACGGGCCGCCGAGCAGGCCGCGGGCCCGGCCTCGTGCCGGGCCCGCGGCGTACCCGGAGGTCATCCGCAGGCCTCCCGCAGGCCGCCCGGGGTTATCGATTTTGGAGCCGGGGCCGACGTCGGGTAATGTTCTTTCTGCGCCGCCCGGGAGGGAACGGACGAGGGAACGAAAGCCCCTCGGAAGGGACCGACCGAGAGGCGCAACGCCTGAGAAGGGCCCGCAGGGGTTCAACTCTGGTGGGGTATGGTGTAATTGGCAGCACGAGTGATTCTGGTTCATTTAGTCTAGGTTCGAGTCCTGGTACCCCAGCGCAGTACGTGAGTACAGCACACAAAAGAAGATCAAGCCCCCGTTGTGTAGCGGCCTAGCACGCTGCCCTCTCACGGCAGTAGCGCCGGTTCGAATCCGGTCGGGGGTACGGATCCCGCAAGGGATCACCTGGAAAGCCCCCGTTGTGTAGCGGCCTAGCACGCTGCCCTCTCACGGCAGTAGCGCCGGTTCGAATCCGGTCGGGGGTACGGATCCTGCAAGGGATCGCCAGGAAGCCCCCGTTGTGTAGCGGCCTAGCACGCTGCCCTCTCACGGCAGTAGCGCCGGTTCGAATCCGGTCGGGGGTACTTCAGAGCAGGAAGCCGGTGGGCTCGCCCATCGGCCCTTGCTTTGTGTTGGGGTATGGTGTAATTGGCAGCACGAGTGATTCTGGTTCATTTAGTCTAGGTTCGAGTCCTGGTACCCCAGCCAGAAATTGGAAAGGCCCCGGTTGTCCGGGGTCTTTTTCGTTGTGCGTCGAAGGCTTTCCGAAAGGGCCCCACCCGGTCACGGGTGGGGCCCTTTCGGCGTTCCGCGAGGCCTCCGCGCGACCCTTCCCGGGGGTCTCCGCAGGCTCCTCCGGGCAGCCCTCGCGGAGCCTCCGCGGAGCCCGGCCGGCCAGGGGCGGACGGGGGGGCGGACGGGGGGTCGCGCACTGTCCATGCGCTAAGACCGCGATCTCACTCCGCGAGACACAAGTTCAATCTCCGGCGAAAAGCGCCACTCTGGACGGGAGCGGCCCGGGAGTCTCAGGGCGGCGCACACGCTTTGACCTCGACGACACGAGAAGGCCGGCAACGCGGCCGGCTGGAGGGAATCCGATGGGACGGACACTCGCAGAGAAGGTCTGGGACGACCACGTCGTGCGGCGCGCGGAGGGCGAACCCGACCTCCTCTTCATCGACCTCCACCTGCTCCACGAGGTCACCAGCCCGCAGGCCTTCGACGGGCTGCGGCTGGCCGGCCGTACGGTCCGCCGCACCGATCTGACGATCGCCACCGAGGACCACAACACCCCCACCCTCGACATCGACAAGCCGATCGCCGACCCGGTCTCCAAGGTGCAGCTGGAGACGCTGCGCAGGAACGCCGCCGAGTTCGGCGTCCGGATCCACTCGCTCGGCGACGTCGAACAGGGCGTCGTGCACGTCGTCGGCCCGCAGCTCGGCCTGACCCAGCCCGGCATGACCGTGGTCTGCGGCGACTCCCACACCTCGACCCACGGCGCTTTCGGCGCGCTGGCGTTCGGCATCGGCACCAGCCAGGTCGAGCACGTGCTGGCCACCCAGACCCTGCCGCTGGCGCCGTTCCGGACCATGGCGGTCACCGTCGAGGGCGACCTGCCCGAGGGCGTCACCGCCAAGGACCTGATCCTGGCCGTCATCGCGAAGATCGGCACCGGCGGCGGCCAGGGCTACGTCCTGGAGTACCGCGGTTCGGCGATCCGGAGCCTCTCCATGGAGGCCCGGATGACCGTCTGCAACATGTCGATCGAAGCCGGCGCCCGGGCCGGCATGATCGCTCCGGACGAGACGACCTTCGCCTACCTCCAGGGCCGCCCGCACGCCCCGCAGGGCGAGGACTGGGACGCCGCCGTCGCGTACTGGCGGACCCTGGGCACCGACGAGGACGCGGTCTTCGACCACGAGATCTTCATCGACGCGAGCGAGCTGACCCCCTTCGTCACCTGGGGCACCAACCCGGGCCAGGGCGCCCCGCTGGGCTCGAACGTGCCGGACCCGGCCTCCTTCGCCGACCCGCAGGAGCGCCTGGCCGCCGAGAACGCCCTGACGTACATGGGCCTGGAGGCCGGCACCCCGCTGCGCGAGGTGAAGGTCGACGCGGTCTTCGTCGGCTCCTGCACCAACGGCCGGATCGAGGACCTGCGGGCCGCCGCGGCCGTCGTGGAGGGCCGCCGGATCGCCGACGGCGTACGGATGCTGGTCGTCCCCGGGTCCGTCCGGGTCGCGCTCCAGGCCGTCGAGGAGGGGCTGGACAAGGTGTTCACCGCGGCCGGCGCCGAGTGGCGCCACGCGGGCTGCTCGATGTGCCTGGGCATGAACCCCGACCAGCTCGCCCCGGGGGAGCGCTGCGCCTCCACCTCGAACCGCAACTTCGAGGGCCGGCAGGGCAAGGGCGGCCGCACCCACCTGGTCTCCCCGCAGGTCGCCGCCGCGACCGCCGTGCTGGGCCGCCTCGCGTCCCCCTCCGACCTGACCGCCGACGTCGCTCCCGTGGAGGCCTGAGCCATGGAGAAGTTCACCACCCACACCGGCCGGGCCGTCCCGCTGCGCCGCAGCAACGTGGACACCGACCAGATCATCCCCGCCCACTGGCTCAAGAAGGTCACCCGATCCGGTTTCGAGGGCGGCCTGTTCGAAGCCTGGCGCAAGGACGAGTCGTTCATCCTCAACCGGCCCGAGCGGCAGGGCGCCACGGTCCTGGTGGCCGGTCCCGAGTTCGGCACCGGATCCTCCCGGGAGCACGCCGTCTGGGCGCTCCAGAACTACGGCTTCCACGCGGTCATCTCCTCGCGCTTCGCCGACATCTTCCGGGGCAACTCCCTGAAGAACGGCCTGCTGACGGTCGTCCTGCCGCAGGAGACCGTGGAGCGGCTCTGGGCGCTCACGGAGAGTGACCCTTCGGCCGAGATCACCGTCGACCTGGAGGCGCGCGAAGTACGGGCCGAAGGCGTCACGGCGGCCTTCGAACTGGACGACAACGTCCGGTGGCGGCTGCTCAACGGGCTGGACGACATCAGCATCACGCTGCGGAACGAGGCCGACATCGCGGCCTTCGAGGAGACCCGTCCGGCCTTCAAGCCCCGTACTCTGCCGGTCGCCTGAGTTCCCCTCAGAACAAGCATTCTGACGATCCACCGCGTGGCCCGTGCCCCCCTCGGGGGGGCCGGGCCATCCGTCGTTCCGGAGCACGAGTTAGCGCCGGGGCCCGCCCCGGATTGCCCATTTGGCTTTGCGGAAGAGGGGCCCGCGCAAGTACAACTGCGGGTAGATGGCACAATCAGTACATGCACCGGCACCATGAACCTCCGTACGCGGGCGGCGAACCCGCGACTGAGGACTCCATGGGCCGGCCATCCGAACGCCGAATTGACGACCGGCCGGACGTCACCTCCGCACCAGCTGAGGGGCCGGACGACCAGGAAGTCGTAGCGCTCTACGCGCTTGTGGCCGAGCGGTTGAAGCAAGCTCACGCCCGCGTGCATGCGCTGAACGTGTCTGCCGATGCAAAGACCGCTCTCACCCGTCAACTCCTCATCGTCACCGAGACCGCCAAGCGCGATCTTCCGGAGGCGGCAAGGCGGTTGAGTCGCTTTGTACATGACCTCGACGAGGGGCCCCCGCCGCTCGACTGAGGTCGCCGACGCGCAAATCCATTGCGACACTAGGGTGATTCGCGCGTTTGGTAATTGAAAGTCCGCAGATACATACCTAACGTGCGAAAAGAACGGATGGAATCATCCGGCGCCCGTTTCCGAAGGGGAAGACGTGAACAAGGCTCAGCTTGTCGAAGCGGTGGCCGAGCAGCTGGGCGGTCGCAAGGCTGCCGCAGAGGCCGTCGACGCAGTGCTCGACACCATGGTCCGTGCCGTTGTGGCCGGTGACCGGGTCTCGGTGACCGGGTTCGGCACCTTCGAGAAGGTGGAGCGCTCCGCGCGCTTCGCCCGCAACCCGCAGACCGGTGAGCGCGTCAAGGTCAAGAAGACCTCGGTCCCGCGCTTCCGTCCGGGCCAGGGCTTCAAGGACCTGGTCAGCGGCAGCAAGAAGCTGCCGAAGGAAGGCCCCTCGGTGAAGAAGGCCCCCAAGGGCTCCCTCACCCCGGGCAAGAGCGGCGTGGCCGCCACCCCGGCCGCCAAGCGTGCCGCCACCAAGCGCGCCGCCGCCGCCGCTGCCGCCGCCCCGGCCGCCAAGAAGGCCGCCGCCAAGAAGACGGCGACCACGGCCGCCGCCAAGAAGGCGACCACCACGGCTGCCGCCAAGAAGACCACGGCGACCGCCAAGAAGTCCGCCGCGAAGACCACCGCCGCGAAGACGACGGCCGCGAAGACCACCGCCGCCAAGAAGGCGACGGCGACCGCGACCAAGGCCGCCGCCACCAAGAAGACGGCCGCCGCGAAGAAGGCGACCACCACGGCCGCCGCCAAGAAGACCACGGCCACCGCCAAGAAGGCGGCCGCCACCGCCAAGAAGACGGCGCCGGCGAAGAAGACCGCCACCCGCAAGACCACCGCGCGCAAGACCTCTGCCAAGTAAGTCCCGCGCGACCGTCTTCGGACGGCCTTCGGCCCAGAGCCGCGGCACCCCCCCTCCCGTGAATTCGCGGAGACCGGTCGCCGCGGCTCTTTCGATTTCCGGGCGCTTAGTCAGGAATCCGCGGCGTGCGTCGGCAGGGGGCGGTTCCGAGCGGGGTGGCGGGGTGCGGGCCGGTCCCCGGCGGGGCCGGTCGGGCCCGAAGGTTCCGCGGGCCTCGGCGGAGCCCGACGGGGCCGTCAGCCCTCGGCGGGGTCGGGGAAGGTCTGGAGCGTCACGAAGACCACCCGGCGGGCCTCGCCGGTGCCCTCGGTGCGGATCCGCACCCGCTGTCCGGGGCGCAGCAGCCGCAGGCCGCCGGCGTCGAAGGCGGCCGCGTCGAACGGCACCGGGGTCCCGTCGTCGAGCAGCACGGAGCCGGCCCGGGTGGCGGGGTCGAAGGTGAACGCGGTGGCCTGCATGCGTGCAGCATAGCGAGCGGCCCCGCCCGGGCCGGGGAGCAGGTCGGCGCCGGGCCGGGCGGGCTCCGGAGGGGCCGGGACGGGCTCAGCGCAGGCTCAGGCGGGCGAACAGCGCGCTGGTGTGCGGGCCGAGGCCGAGCGCCGCGGCCTCGCCGAGGTCCGTCCCGGTGTCCACGTCCCGGCGCACCGACTCCACGTCCGGCAGGCGCAGTTCGAGCGCGCCGCCGGCCGCGTGCCGGGCCCGTGAGCCGTCCCCGAAGGCGGGGGAGAGCGGGCGCCCGGGCGTGCAGGCGAGCAGGGTGGTGCCGAGGCCGGGGGAGTCCGGCAGGAAGGCCCGGCCGTCCGGCGGCACCGCGCCCAGCACCCGGGTCAGTTCGGCCGGGCGCAGCGCGGGGAGGTCCGCCGAGAGCGCCGCCAGCGGGGCCCGCGGGGCCAGGGCCAGGGCGGCCGCGGCGCCGTGCGCCAGGGCCCGGTTGAGGCCGCCGCCGGGCTCGTCGGCGACCACCAGGGCGCCGAGCGCGGCCAGCCGGGCGCCGGCCTCGGCGTCGCGGGTGACCACCAGGACCCGGTCGACGTCCGGGGTGGCCAGGGCGGCGGCGACGGTGTCCAGGGCGAAGGACAGCGCCAGGTCGGCCCGGTGCGGCCCGGCGTACGGGGCCAGTCTGCTCTTCGCCAGGGCGAGCGGCTTGAGCGGGAGCACCAGCGACCAGCCGGCCGTGGGTGCGGGGGGCGCGACGGGCTCACTGGGGCGTACGGTGTCCTGGGTCACCGGCGTCATTCTGGCGCCGGTCCCGGAGCCCTCGCCAGGCCGTTCGAGCTGTGCGGACGTGCGTTTGATCACGCCCGCCGGGCGGGTTGGCGCGGTTGCTCGACAGCCGGTGAGCGGGCGGGCGACACTGTTCCGCGCCCGTGGCCCGGGCACCGGCGGAAGCGGTGCGCGGCACCGGGACACCATGACCGCGGTAATCCGTGCCGCATCGGATGAGAAGGAGCTGGGGTGGCCCGCCGCTCGTACGCCAAGTTCGGCAACGCCGACTACGGCATCTGGTACCGCTTCGCGGCCGTGCTGGTGAAGCCGGTGACGACCGCCCTGGTGAAGCCCGACTGGCGGGGCTGGGAGCACGTTCCGAGGAACGGCGGCTTCATCGCCGCGGTGAACCACAACTCGATCATCGACCCGGTGATCTACGCGCACTGGCAGTACAACAGCGGGCGTCCGCCGCGCATTCTCGGCAAGTCCTCGCTGTTCTCCGTCCCCTTCATCGGGTTCATGCTGCGCAAGACCGGCCAGATCCCGGTGTTCCGCGAGTCCACCGACGCCGCGCAGGCGTTCCGGGCCGCGATCGACGCGGTCAACGGCGGCCAGTGCGTGCAGTTCTACCCGGAGGGAACGCTCACCCGGGACCCTGACCTCTGGCCGATGACCGGCAAGAGCGGGGTCGCCCGGGTCGCGCTGATGACCGGTGCGCCGGTCATCCCGGTCGCGCACTGGGGCGCCCACGAGATCATCCCGCCGTACGGCCGGCCCGGTTTCGGGAAGGGCCGGTTCAACCTGTTCCCGCGGCACCGGGTCACCGTCGCGGCCGGGCCGCCGGTGGACCTGAGCCGGTACCAGGGGCAGGAGCTCACCGCCCAGGTGCTCGCCGACGCGACCGAGGACATCATGACGGCGATCACCGCCGTGCTGGCCGAAGTCCGGGGCGAGGAGCCGCCGGCCGAGCGCTACGACATGCGCAAGGCCGCCCGGGAGCGCGCCGCGGCAGCGCTGGCCGAGCGCCGGCGCGCCAAGGGCGAGCCGGGCAAGGGCACCGAGGAGGCCGGCAAGTGACCCGTTGCGCCGTGATGGGAACCGGCTCCTGGGGCACCGCGTTCGCGATGGTGCTCGCCGACGCGGGCTGCGAGGTCGTGCTCTGGGCCCGCCGCCAGGAGCTGGTGGACGCCGTCAACTCCACCCACGAGAACCCGGACTACCTGCCGGGCGTCCGGCTGCCCGACACCGTCCGGGCCACCACCGACGCCGCCGAGGCGCTGGCCGGCGCCGACTTCGCGGTGCTCGTGGTGCCCTCGCAGACGCTGCGCGACAACCTGGCCGCCTGGACGCCGCTGATCGAGCCGCAGACCGTGCTGGTGAGCCTGATGAAGGGCATCGAACTCGGCACCGCCAAGCGGATGAGCGAGGTGATCGACGAGGTCACCGGGGTCGGTCAGGAGCGCGTCGCGGTGGTCAGCGGGCCCAACCTGGCCAAGGAGATCGCCAACCGGCAGCCCGCGGCCAGCGTGGTCGCCTGCTCCGACGAGGCGGTCGCCAAGCGGCTCCAGGCGGCCTGCCACACGCCGTACTTCCGGCCGTACACCAACACCGACGTGGTGGGCTGCGAACTCGGCGGCGCGGTCAAGAACGTGATCGGCCTGGCGGTCGGCATGGCGGCCGGCATGGGGCTGGGCGACAACACCAAGGCGACGCTGATCACCCGCGGGCTGGCCGAGACCACCCGGCTCGGCGAGGTGCTGGGCGCGGACCCGCACACCTTCGCGGGGCTCGCCGGGATGGGCGACCTGGTGGCCACCTGCTCCTCGCCGCTGTCCCGCAACAACACCTTCGGCATGAACCTGGGCCGGGGCATGACGCTGGAGGAGGCCCGCGCGGCCACCCGGCAGACCGCCGAGGGCGTCAAGTCCTGCGAGTCGGTGCTGGACCTGGCCCGGCGCAACGGGGTCGACATGCCGATCGTCGAGGCCGTGGTGGACGTGGTGCACAACGGGCGGCCGACCCAGGAGGCGCTGCAGGCGCTGATGTCGCGTTCGGCCAAGCCGGAGCGGCGCTGACCCGAGCGGCGCTGACCGGAGCGGCGGCGCCGAGGGTGCGGCGCCGCTGACTTCCCGGAAGGGCCTCGCACGGTAGTCTCAAACCCGATATGAGCATCGAACAGTCCTCCCCGAACCGGTCCGACCGGAAGCCGCGCGTCGCGCTGGTCTTCGGCGGGCGCAGCTCCGAGCACGCGATCTCGGTCTCCACCGCGGGCAGTGTGCTCAGGGCGATCGACCGCGACAAGTACGACGTGCTGCCGATCGGCATCACGCACGAGGGCCGCTGGGCGCTGACCAGCGACGAGCCGGCCCGGATGGCCATCACCGACGGGAAGCTGCCGGACGTGGCGCACGTCGCCGAGGGCGTCGACGGCCAGGTCGCGCTGCCGGTCGCCCCGGGCGACCGCGAGGTGGTCCTGACCGAGCCGGGCAGCGCCCCCAAGGCCCTCGGCGAGGTCGACGTGGTCTTCCCGCTGCTGCACGGCCCGTGGGGCGAGGACGGCACGCTCCAGGGCCTGCTGGAGCTCTCCGGCGTCCCGTACGTCGGCAACGGCGTGCTGGCCAGCGCGGCCGGCATGGACAAGGAGTTCGCCAAGCGGATCCTCGCCTCGCACGGTCTGGACGTCGGCCGCTACACCATCGTGCGGCCGCGCGACTGGGAGACCGAGGCGGGCCGCGCGGCGGTGCGCGAGCGGGCCGCCGAGCTGGGCCTGCCGCTGTTCGTGAAGCCCTGCCGGGCCGGCTCCAGCATCGGCATCACCAAGGTGAAGGACCTGGCCGACCTCGACGCGGCGATCGAGGAGGCCCGCCGGCACGACCCCAAGCTGATCATCGAGGCGGGCGTGACCGGCCGCGAGATCGAGTGCGGCGTGCTGGAGTTCGAGGACGGCCCGCGGGCCAGCGTGGCCGGCGAGATCCTGGTCGGCGAGGGCTTCGACTTCTACGACTTCGAGGCCAAGTACATCGACTCCTCGGACGTGAAGATCCCGGCGGACCTCACCGCCGCGGAGCTCGCCGAGATCCAGCGCCAGGCGGTCGAGGCCTTCGAGGCGCTCGGCTGCGAGGGCCTGGCCCGGGTGGACTTCTTCCTGCTGGAGGACGGCACCTGGATGATCAACGAGATCAACACCATGCCCGGCTTCACCCCGATCTCGGCCTTCCCGAAGATGTGGGAGGCCAGCGGGGTCTCGTACCCGGAGCTGATCGACCGGCTGCTCGCGACGGCGCTGCGGCGCTCGACCGGACTCCGTTAGCGGATTTGTGGAGGGCGGGCCGGGAGCTTCCCGGCCCGCCCTCGGTGCGTCGGGGACCCGTTCGGCTCAGCCCGGGACGTTGGCCTTGACCGCGCCGCTCAGGGCGGCCGCCGGGTCGAAGGGGTTCTTCGCGGCCCCGGCCGGGACGGTCACCTCGACGTAGGCGGCGCGCATGGTCGTCACGAAGCGGTAGCCGCCGTCGGCGAGCTTCTGCGACCACCAGGTGACGTCGTCGACGCTCGGGGACCAGTCCGAGGCGTGGTCGCCGTCCAGCTCCTCCGGCCGGTCGATGCCGCAGCGCAGCACCGTCCGGGGCGAGTCGCCCCAGCCGGCCACGTACGGCGAGGCGGGCGACGGGTCCCGGCGGGCGTGGCCGAGTAGGTCGGCGGGCAGCGCGGCGGCGAGCGCCCGGCAGTACCCGGCCGCGCGGCCGGTCGGCTGCGGGACCTCGACCGCCGGATCGGCCGGGCCCCAGCTGCCGACCAGCGCGACGACGGCGCAGGTCAGGGCGACGGGCAGGGCCAGCCAGCGGACCGGGGCCGGCAGGGCGGTCAGCGCCTCGGGGACGCGCAGTTCTCTGGCCACCCGCCGATGGTAGCCGGGGCCCGGACGGCCGGGACGGGCCGGTGCGCCGGCTCACGGGCACACCGGCTCACGGGTGCACCGGCCTACAGGTGCACCACGGGACAGGTGAGCGTGCGGGTGATGCCGTCGACCTTCTGGACCTGGGCCACCACCATGCGGCCCAGCTCGTCCACCGTCTCGGCCTCGGCCTTGACGATCACGTCGTAGGGGCCGGTGACGTCCTCGGCGCTCAGGACGCCGGGGACCCCGGCGATGGTCCGGGCCACGGCGGTGGCCTTGCCAACCTCGGTCTGGATCAGGATGTATGCCTGTACCACGGGGACCTCCCGGCGGCCGGTTAGGGGGGATAGCCGCCGTGATCGCCCGGTCAGGTGTGTGGGTGGGTGGGCTCACCGGCAGTCTGATCACCACGCTACCGCGCTGCGGGCCGGGGAGGGGAGACCTCGATGCTCCCGAAGGGCGTACGCTGCGCGCGGGGGAGCGCGACGGGGACCGAATCGGATGGAAACGCGAGAGGACGGCAGATGCAGGGGACCGTGGGCGAGCTCGGCGAGTTCGGCCTCATCAGGGAGCTGACCGCCCGGGTACCGCTCACCGATGCCGTCGACCTCGGCCCGGGTGACGACGCCGCGGTGGTACGGGCTCCGGACGGCCGGGTGGTGGCGACCACGGACGTCCTGATCGAGAACCGGCACTTCCGCCGGGACTGGTCCACCGCCTACGACGTGGGCCGCAAGGCCGCCGCCCAGAACCTCGCCGACGTGGCCGCGATGGGGGCGGTGCCGACCGCCATCCTGCTCGGCCTGGTCGCCCCCGCGGACCTGCCGACCACCTGGGCCACCGAGTTGATGGACGGGCTGCGCGACGAGTGCCAGGTGGCCGGGGCGACGGTGGTCGGCGGCGACGTGGTGCGCGGCGACACCGTCACGCTGGCCATCACGGCGCTCGGCGACCTCCAGGGGCGGGCGCCGGTGACGCGCTCCGGCGCGCAGGTCGGCGACGTGGTCGCGGTGACCGGCTGGCTCGGCTGGTCGGCCGCCGGCCTGACCGTCCTCCAGCGCGGCTTCCGCTCCCCGCGCGCCTTCGTCGAGGCGCACCGCCGGCCCGAACCGCCGTACCACGCGGGCCCGGCGGCCGCCGACCTGGGCGCGACCTCGATGGTCGACGTGAGCGACGGGCTGGTCGCCGACCTCGGCCACGTCGCCCGGGCCAGCGAGGTGGACATCGACCTCAAGGCCGCCGACTTCGACGTCCCGGCGCAGATGGCCGACATCGGCCAGGCGGTCGGGGTGGACCCGCTGGTCTGGGTGCTCTCCGGCGGCGAGGACCACGCGATCGTCGCCACCTTCCCGCGCGGGATCCAACTCCCGGCCCGCTGGCGGGTGGTGGGCGAGGTGACCGGCCGCCCGACGGGCAGCCGCAGCGGCCGGGTGACGGTCGACGGCGCGCCCTGGGACCGGGTCGGCGGCTGGGACCACTTCGCCGAGTAGCGCGCGGCCGCGCGCCGATCCCCGTACGGCGGGCGGCGCGTGACGCTCCGGTGCGCGGGGGACGGGCTTCGCGGGTGCGTTGTGCGTAGGCTTGCGACACCCCGGCCCGCCCGTCCGGCGCGGGCGGCCCGAACCACTGCGAGCGGGAGCACACCACAGATGCGCATCGGTGTACTGACCAGCGGCGGCGACTGCCCCGGCCTCAACGCGGTGATCCGCTCGGTGGTGCACCGGGGCACCGACGTCCACGGGGACGAGATCGTCGGCATCCTGGACGGCTTCCTCGGACTGATCGAGGGCCGCACCAGGACCGTCACGCACGACGACGTCACCGGCCTGCTCACCCTCGGCGGCACCATCCTGGGCTCGGCCCGGGTGCGGCGGGACCGGATCGCCTGGGCGGTGGAGAACGCCAGGACGCTCGCCCGGGAGATCGGCATCGACGCGCTGATCGCGATCGGCGGCGAGGGGACGCTGACCGCCGCCAAGCTGTTCAGCGACGCCGGACTGCCCGTGGTCGGGGTGCCGAAGACCATCGACAACGACATCGACGCCACCGACGTGACCTTCGGCTTCGACACCGCCGTGCACGTCGCGACCGAGGCGATCGACCGGCTGAAGACCACCGCCGAGTCCCACCAGCGCGTCATGGTGGTCGAGTTGATGGGACGGCACACCGGCTGGATCACCCTCACCGCGGGCATGGCGGGCGGCGCGCACGGCATCCTGATCCCGGAGAAGCCCTTCGACATCGAGGCGGTGGCCCGGATAATCGAGGACCGCTTCGCGCGCGGCAAGAAGTTCGCCATCATCGCCGTCGCCGAGGGCGCCTCCCCGGTGCCCGGCACCATGCGCTTCGACCACGGCGAGGTCGACCAGTACGGCCACCGGACCTTCGGCGGGATCGGCAACCGGCTCGCCCACGAGCTGGAGGACCTGCTCGGCAAGGAGGCCCGCCCGGTCATCCTCGGCCACGTCCAGCGCGGCGGCACCCCGACCGCCCGGGACCGGGTGCTCGCCACCCGGTTCGGCTGGCACGCGGTGGAGGCCGTCCACCAGGGGGCGTTCGGGCACTTCACCGCGCTGCGCCGGACCGGCATCGAACTGCTGCCGATCGGCGACGCGGTGACCCGGCTGAAGACGGTGCCGGAGGACCGCTGGGCGGAGTCCGAAGCGGTGCTGTGAAACGGCGCGGGTAGGTTGGGGCCATGGCTTCGACTGCTCCCCCCCGCGTGCTCACCGTCGCCGGCTCCGACTCCGGCGGCGGCGCCGGCATCCAGGCCGACCTCAAGGCGATGCTCGCCCTCGGCGTCCACGGCATGAGCGTGATCACCGCCGTCACCGCGCAGAACTCGCTCGGCGTCCAGGGCTACTGGGAACTGCCCGCCGAAGCCGTCCGGGCGCAGTTCCGCAGCGTGGTGGACGACATCGGGGTGCAGGCCGTGAAGACCGGGATGCTCGCCTCGGTCGAACTCGTCGAGACCGTCGCCGAACTGCTGGCCGGGGTGGACGCCCCGGTGGTGGTCGACCCGGTCGGGGTCTCCAAGCACGGGGACGCGCTGCTGGTCGCCGAGGCCGTCGCCACCGTCCGCGAGAAGCTGCTGCCGGTCGCCACCCTGGCCACCCCCAACCTGCACGAGGTGACCCAGCTCACCGGGCTGGCCGTCGAGGACGAGTCGCAGATGCTGGACGCCGCCAAGGCGCTGGTCGACCTCGGGCCGCGCTGGGCGCTGGTCAAGGGCGGCCACCTGCCGGGCGAGGCCGCCGACCTGCTGTACGGCGGACCGGACGAGGTGCACTGGTTCCGGGCACCGCGCTACGACAACCGCCACACCCACGGCACCGGCTGCACGCTGGCCAGCGCGATCGCGGCCGGCCTGGCCAAGGGCGAGCCGCTGCCGCTGGCGGTGGCCTCGGCCAAGGAGTACATCACCGGCGCGATCGCCGGGGGCTTCGCCCTGGGCGCCGGCATCGGCCCGGTCGACCACGCCTGGCGCTGGCGCTAGCGGAGGCCCGGAACGTCCGGAACATCCGGAACGTCCGGAAAACAGCGGTGGGCGGACTCCTCAGAGGAGCCCGCCCACCACGGTCACGTCCGGAAATCGGCGCAACCGGCCACGGAAACAGTGGAGCCGGCCCATCCGAGGATGAACCGGCTCACTGGAGGACCGGCATGCCGGTCTGCGCGTCAGCGCGAGACCTTACCGGCCTTGATGCACGAGGTGCAGACGTTGAGCCGCTTCGGCGTCCGCCCAAT
Source organism: Kitasatospora sp. NPDC001119 (assembly GCF_053598475.1). Lineage (NCBI taxonomy): Bacteria > Bacillati > Actinomycetota > Actinomycetes > Kitasatosporales > Streptomycetaceae > Kitasatospora > Kitasatospora sp. NPDC001119. The sequence goes on along the minus strand of NZ_JBSFKI010000031.1, from coordinate 94,648 downwards.
CACAGCGCGCACCGTCTGAATGTTGGGGTTCCAACGACGGGGGGTACGGCGGTGAGAGTGGGAGATGCTGTTGCCGAAGCCCGGCCCCTTGCCGCAGACGTCGCAGTTGGCAGCCACAGGAGTCACTCCAAGACTTCAGATCAGATACTTTCGAAAACCCCGCTCAGCCACCAGAACACTCGCGTGAACCAGACCGGACAAGGGGGTGAGCCTGGACGGTTCCAGGCAACCGGAAGAGCATACAACGCTTGCTTCCGTCCCACGAAACTACCATGACCGGCCGAGTGATCGCTCCTGCCCGCCGGACCGGACGGCCCTCCCCGCCCCCCGATAACCTGCCGGTATCACCCCTTGCCGCCGCCCGGCCCGCGTCACCGCCCCGGGCCGCCGCGGCGTCCCGTCCGGAGGAGACCTGGTGCTGCACACGCTCGACGCCCCGGCCGTGCGCACCTGGTGCCAGCTCGCCCTGCGCGCGCTCGGCCAGGCCCGCGAGGAGATCGACGCGCTCAACGTCTACCCCGTCCCGGACGGCGACACCGGCACCAACCTCTACCTGACCGTCGAGTCCGCCGCCGCCGAGGTGGAGAGCCGCTTCGCCGACCCCGCCGCCGACCCGGCCCCCGGGCTGGCCGAGACGGTCCGGGCGATGGCCCGCGGCGCGCTGATCGGCGCCCGGGGCAACTCCGGGGTGATCCTCGCCCAGTGGCTGCGCGGCACCGCCGAGACGCTCGCCGAGGGCGGCGGCGCCGAACAGCTGCGGGCCGCCCTGCAGCGGGCCGCCGACTCCGCCTACCAGGCCGTCGCGGAGCCCGTCGAGGGCACCCTGCTGACCGTCGCCCGGGTCGCCGCCCGGGAGGCCCACCGGGCCGGGGACGGGCTCGCCCAGGTCGCCGACACCGCCTACCGGGCCGCCCGGGACGCGCTGCGGCACACCCCCGAGCAGCTCGCCGTCCTGGCCGAGAACGGGGTGGTGGACGCCGGCGGGCGCGGTCTGGTGGCCGTCCTCGGCGCGCTCGCCGACGCCGTCGCCGGGCAGCAGCCGATGGGGCCGGTCGCGCTGCGCGGGGACGTCCGGGCCGTGGAGAGCTGCGAGACGCACCTGCGGCCGCCCGGCCCCGGCCACCCCGCCTTCGAGGTCATCTACCTGCTGGACGCCCCCGACGAGGCACTGCCCGCGCTGCGCGAGCGGCTCGGCGGGCTCGGCGACTCGCTGGTGATCGGCGGCGGCGACGGCCTGTGGAACGTGCACGTCCACGTGGACGACGCGGGCGCCGCCGTGGAGGCCGGGGTCGGCGCCGGGCGCCCGCACCAGATCCGGATCACCCACTTCGCCGAGGCCGCCGCCCGCTCCGGCACCGCCGCCGAGCGCGGCGAACGCGAGGAACGGGCCCGCGCGGTGCTCTCGGTGGTCTCCGGCGGGGGCCTGGCCGAGCTCTGCGAGCAGGCCGGCGCCGTCGTCCTGCACGCCGACCCGGACCGCCCGCCGGCCAGCGCCGAGCTCGCCGACGCGGTGCGCCGCTCGGCCGCCCGCGAGGTCGTCCTGCTGCTCAACGACCCCGAGCTGCGCGCCGCCGCCGGGGCCGCCGCCGACCAGCTGCGCGAGGAAGGGGTGCGGATCGCCGTCCTGCCCACCCGCTCGCCGGTGCAGGGGCTGGCCGCGCTCGCGGTGCACGAGGGCGGCCGCCGCTTCGACGAGGACGTGGTCGCCATGACCTCCGCCGCCGGCGCCACCCGCTACGCGGAGCTGGCCGTCGCCGAGGGGGAGTCCTGGACGATGGCGGGGGTCTGCCAGGCCGGGGACGTGCTCGGGCTGATCGACGGCGACGTCGCGGTGATCGGCGCCGGGCTGGCCGAGGTCGGCGAGAGCGTGCTGGACCGGATGCTCGGGGCCGGCGGCGAACTCGTCACCCTGGTCCTCGGCGGCGGCACCGACGAGGCGCTCGCCGACCGCCTGGTCGCCCACGTCCGGCACCGCCGGCCCGAGGTGGACGCGGTGGTCTTCCACGGCGGGCAGGAACCGGCACCGCTGCTCATCGGGGTGGAGTAGGGGCGGGGGCCGCCCTTGGCCCGGTTTGTCGGCCCGGTGGTGTAAACAAGGCGCTGATGGGCGCTCTCGATGAACCACTGACCAAGCTCGTCGGCGACCGCACCGCGAAGGTGCTCGCCGACAGCCTCAAGCTGCGCACGGTCGGGGACCTGCTGCACCACTACCCGCGCCGCTACGTCGAGCGCGGCCAGCTCACCAGCCTGGACGAGCTGGAGGTCGACGAGCACGTCACCGTGCTGGCCCGGATCGAGAAGGTCACCCTGATCCCGTTCCGCGGCCGCAAGGGCGACCGGCTGGAGGTGGTCGTCACCGACGGCCGCAGCCGGCTCTCGCTGGTCTTCTTCAACCAGGGCTGGCGGCAGAAGGAGCTCAGGGCCGGCGCCCAGGGCCTGTTCGCGGGCAAGGTCGGGGTCTTCAACCGGACCCGCCAGCTGGTCTCGCCGGACTACCAGCTGCTCGACGAGGACGCCGGCTCCGACGCCGCGCGGCAGTTCGCCGGCCGGCTCATCCCGGTCTACGGCGCCAGCGCGCAGATGCCCAGCTGGAAGCTGTCGATCTGCGTCGAGACGGCACTCACCAAGCACCTCGGCGACGTCGGCGAGCCGCTGCCCGCCGAACTGCGCGAGCGGCACGACCTGATCCCGCTGCCCGAGGCGCTGGAGCTGATCCACCGTCCGCGCGGCCACGCCGACCGCGAGCGCGCCCAGAGCCGGCTGCGCTGGGACGAGGCCTTCGTGCTCCAGGTCGCCCTCGCGCAGCGCCGGGCCGCCGACTCCGCCCTGCCCGCCAAGCCGCGCGCGGCCCGCGAGGGCGGCCTGCTGGACGCCTTCGACGCCCGGCTGCCGTTCACCCTCACCGAGGGGCAGCGGAAGGTCTCCGCCGAGATCGCCGCCGACCTCGCCACCGACCACCCGATGCACCGCCTCCTCCAGGGCGAGGTCGGCTCCGGCAAGACCCTGGTCGCGCTGCGCGCCATGCTCGCCGTGGTGGACGCGGGCGGCCAGGCGGTGCTGCTGGCGCCCACCGAGGTGCTCGCCCAGCAGCACCACCGCTCGGTCGTCGAGATGATGGGGGACCTCGCCGAGGGCGGCATGCTCGGCGGCTCCGACCTCGGCACCCGGGTGGTGCTGCTGACCGGCTCGATGGGCGTCCCGGCCCGCCGCCAGGCGCTGCTCGACATGGCCTGCGGGGACGCCGGGATCGCCATCGGCACCCATGCGCTGATCGAGGACAAGGTGCAGTTCCAGGACCTCGGCCTGGTCGTGGTGGACGAGCAGCACCGCTTCGGCGTCGAGCAGCGGGACGCGCTGCGGGCCAAGGGCGAGCAGCCGCCGCACCTGCTGGTGATGACCGCCACCCCGATCCCGCGCACCGTCGCGATGACGGTCTTCGGGGACCTGGAGACCTCCGTCCTGGACCAGCTGCCGGCCGGCCGCTCGCCGATCTCCACCCACGTCGTCCCGGCGCTGGAGAAGCCCAACTTCCTCACCCGGGCCTGGGAGCGGGTCCGCGAGGAGGTCGCCAAGGGCCACCAGGCGTACGTGGTCTGCCCCCGGATCGGGGACGAGGAGCCGGCGGCCGACCCGAAGAGGAAGAAGCGCAAGGCCGCCGAGGACGGCTTCGAGGAGGTCGCCGACGCGGGCGCGGAGAGCGACGAGCGGCGGCCGCCGCTCTCGGTGGTGGAGACGGCCGAGAAGCTGGCGAAGGGCCCGCTGAGCGGCCTGCGGGTGGAGATCCTGCACGGCCGGCTCGCGCCGGAGGCCAAGGACGAGGTGATGCGCCGCTTCACGGCCGGCGAGGTGGACGTGCTGGTCGCCACCACGGTGATCGAGGTCGGCGTCAACGTCCCCAACTCCACCGCGATGGTCATCATGGACGCCGACCGCTTCGGCGTCTCCCAGCTGCACCAGCTGCGCGGCCGGGTCGGCCGCGGCAGCGCGCCGGGCCTGTGCCTGCTGGTCAGCGAGATGCCCGCGGGCAGCGCCGCGCGGGCCCGGCTGGACGCGGTGGCGGGCACCCTGGACGGCTTCGAGCTGTCCCGGATCGACCTCGAACAGCGCCGCGAGGGCGACGTGCTGGGCCAGGCCCAGTCCGGGGTGAAGTCCTCGCTCAAGGTGCTCTCGGTGCTGGAGGACGAGGAGGTCATCCTCACCGCCCGCACCGAGGCCACCCGCCTCGTCGCCGAGGACCCGGACCTGGCCGCCCACCCGGAGCTGCGCACCGCGCTGGAGAGCCTGCTCGACGAGGACCGCGCGGCCTACATGGAGAAGGGCTGAGCCGCCTCCGGACGGGCCGCGCGGCCCCGGAATTGTCAGACCCCCGGGAGAGAATGAAGGTGTTCAGGGCGCACCCCCAAGGTGCGTTCCTGGCACGACACTTGGGGGTCAAGCCATGGCATTCCGTCATCTCAACGAGCTCCCGCTGGGCGACAAGGTCTTCCGGATCGAACTCGCCAGCGACGACGACCGCGAGGTCACCCTCACCCTGACCGGCTGGCGCGAGGGGGCGGCCGCCGCACCGCTCGCCTCGGGCAAGCTCCGCCTGCCGGTCGAGGACGTCGCCTCGCTGCGGATCGCGCTCAACCGCGCGCTGCGGGCGCTGGCGATCGTCGCCGACGTCTCCGAGCCCATCCCCGACCGCGACGTGCTGCGCGAGCTGTACCCCGGCCACGGCGCCCCCTGGGTGCCGCAGCACGAGGAGGAGCTGGTCCGGCGCTTCCACGACGGCGAGACCGTCGCCCGGATCGCCGCCCGCTTCGGCCGCACCCCCGACTCCGTCCGGACCAAGCTGCGCGAGCTCGGGCACGACCCGCGCCGCCCCGAGTTCTGCCCGCCCGACGGCTGCCTGTCCTGGTCCCGCTACGCCTCGCCGGCCCTGCTCGGCGCGAGCGTCCCGGCCCAGTCGGCGGGCTCCGAGGCGAGCTGACCACCCGAGTGCGCGGCCGCGGCCCGGTGGGGGATTCCCCGCCGGGCCGCGGCCGTCCGGCGTGGGCACAGGGCCCGTCCGGCGTGGGCACAGGGCCCGTCCGGCGTGAGCGCGGTGCGGTGATCGGGATAGCGTGGTCGGGCAGCGACGAAAGGACCTCCCACCACCATGACCCGCGTGATCGCCGGGGCGGCCGGCGGCCGCCGGCTGGCCGTACCGCCCGGCCGGGGCACCCGCCCGACCTCCGACAAGGCCCGTGAGGCGATGTTCTCCACCCTGGAGGCGCTGCGCGGCACCCTGCACGGGGTCCGGATGCTGGACCTGTTCGGCGGATCCGGCGCGGTCGGGCTGGAGGCGCTGTCCCGCGGCGCCGAGCACGTCCTGCTGGTCGAGGCGGACGCCCAGGCGGCCCGGGTGATCCGGGAGAACGTCCGGACGATCGGCCTGCCGGGGGCCGAGGTGCGGGCCGCCAAGGCGGAGAAGGTGATCGTCGGCCCGCCCCCGCAGAGCCCGTACGACCTGGTCTTCCTCGACCCGCCGTACGCGGTCACCGACGAGGAGGTCCGCGAGATGCTGATCACACTCCTGGCCGGGGGCTGGCTCGCGGAGGACACGCTCGTCACCGTGGAGCGCAGCACCCGCGGCGGCGGGTTCGCCTGGCCCGAGGGTTTCGAGGAGCTGCGCTCCCGCCGTTACGGCGAGGGCACGCTCTGGTACGGTCGCGCCGCCGCCGCGGCCGGCGATCAGGAGTAGCGGGCCGCGGCCCGCAGCAGCCGTCACCCCACGAGGGAGCACACACGCCATGCGCCGAGCCGTCTGTCCCGGTTCGTTCGACCCGATCACCAACGGCCACCTCGACATCATCGAGCGGGCCTCGAAGCTGTACGACGTGGTGCATGTCGCGGTCCTGATCAACCGGAACAAGCAGGGAATGTTCACCGTCGAGGAGCGGATCGGCCTGATCGAGGAGGTCACCGCCGGCTTCGGGAACGTGGTGGTCGAGTCGCACCACGGCCTGCTGGTGGACTACTGCCGGGAGCGCGGCATCCCCGCGATCATCAAGGGCCTGCGCGCGGTCAGCGACTTCGACTACGAGCTCCAGATGGCCCAGATGAACCACGGGCTGACCGGGGTGGAGACGCTGTTCGTGCCGACCTCGCCGACGTACAGCTTCCTCTCCTCGACGCTGGTCAAGGAGGTCGCCTCGTACGGGGGCGACGTCTCGCACCTGCTGCCGGAGACGGTGCACGGCCGGCTGGTCGAGCGGATCGCGGAGCGCAAGGCGGCGCAGTAGTCCACTGCCTGTCGGTTCCTGCCGGTTCGTCACGTCATGTCCGTTTGCCCGGAGACCGGTTCGGCTCAGGCGTTGTGACCCCGCTGGGCAGTGGCCGTACAGTCTGTATCCCTGCCCCGCGGTGAGGTTCACCGCGTCGGGCCTGCCTCCGCCGGACCGTCGGCGGCACACGGAAAGACGAAGCCCCGTGGACGTGCAGAACAAGGTCGACGAGATCGTGGCGGCGGTCGAGAACGCCCGCTCGATGCCGATGTCGGCCTCCTGCGTGGTGAACCGGGCCGAGCTGATCGGCCTGCTCAACGACCTCAGGTCGGCCCTGCCCGCCGAACTCGCCCAGGCCCAGTCGGTGATGGCCGACCACGAGCAGGTGGTGGCCGGCGCCCAGGCCGAGGCGGACCTGATCATCCAGGGCGCGCACGCCGAGCGCGGCTCGCTGATCTCCGACACCGAGGTGGTCCGCCAGGCCCAGGCGCAGGCCGACCGGATCCTCGCCGAGGCGCGTGCCGAGGTCGACGCCAAGCTGGCCGAGGCCGACGACTACGTGGACAGCAAGCTCGCCAACTTCGAGGTCGTGCTCACCAAGACGCTCGGCGCCGTCGGCCGCGGCCGCACCAAGCTGCGCGGCGACTCCAGCGTCTTCGAGGCCGAGCCCGAGGGCGAGAGCGACGGCGAGGAGTTCCGCCCGCAGCGGATCAGCCCGAGCCCGGAGGTCGACGAGTACGTCGATGTGAAGCTCGCCACCCTGGAGAACGTGCTCGGCGCCACCCTGGAGGCGGTCGGCAAGGGCCGGGACAAGCTGCTCGGCAAGCGGCCCATCGACGAGCTGGGCGCCTACCTGGCCGCCGCCGACCAGGCCCAGGAGGCCAAGGAGCGCGCCGAGGCCGTGGCCGCGGGCTTCGCCCACGACCCCGACGGCGGGGACATCGCCTGGTACCGCGAGGACGTCCCGCAGCAGCAGACCTGGCCGGAGCAGACCCCGGCCGCGGCCGGCTGGCAGACCCCCGGCACCGACCAGTACGCGGCGGCCCAGCAGCCCGGCGGGCAGTACGCCGAGGTGTACGGCGGCGGCTACGACCCGGCCGGCCAGGGGGACCCGTACAACACCCAGTGGGGCCAGCAGCAGGGCGGCTACCAGCAGCAGGGCTACCCGGACCAGCGGCAGGAGGGCTACGGCTATCCCCAGCAGCAGCCGGGCTACGCCGCGCAGCCGTACGACGACTACGCCTACCCCCAGCAGCCCGCCCTCCCGCTGGCCGTGCCGCACCAGCAGCAGGGGCACGGGCAGGCCCAGGGCCACGGACAGGCGCAGGGCCACGGACAGGCCCAGGGCCAGGGGCTGGACGAGACCAGCTTCTTCGACACCAGCATGATCGACATGACCAGGCTGCGGGAGCTCGGCGGCCGCTGAACCGGCCCCGCCGCGACGGTGCGGGAGTCTCCTGACGGGACCGAAGTTGGGCCTGACGGGAGACTCCGGTAGTCTGACCACTCCGGCCTCTCCATGTCCGGCTGTTGGCTTGCCCGCGCAACGCCGACCGGACGGAGACGCAATCGAAGAACCCCCCATGGAAGTCAGGACACCGTGAACCGCCTCGACCACCGCGACCCCCTCGTGTTCGACACGCACGAGCTCGGTCGTCGCCCGGGCTCGATGCGCAAGGTGAGCCGGACCCTGGAGGCCCCCGAGGGCTTCGGGATCATCGACGTGATCGGCGTGCCGGAGAAGAGCCCGATCGAGCTGGAGCTCCGCCTGGAGTCCGTGGTCGAGGGCGTGCTGGTCACCGGCACGGCCGAGGCGGGCGTCGAGGGCGAGTGCGTCCGCTGCCTGGAGCCCGTCGAGTTCGACATCGACGTGGACTTCCAGGAGCTGTACTACTACCCGGAGTCCGACGAGCGCCACCGCGCCCGGACCACCGGGACCGAGGACCTCGACGAGGACTCGGAAGAAGAGACTTACCGTCTGGAGGGCGACTTCTTCGACCTCCGGCCGGTGCTGCGTGACGCGGTGGTGCTCGCACTGCCGCTGCAGCCGGTGTGCCAGGAAGACTGCCTGGGCCTGTGCTCCGAATGCGGAGCGCGCCTGAGCGACGACCCGGCGCACCACCACGATGCCGCCGACCCCCGGTGGGCGGCTCTGCAGGGACTCTCCGCCGCCCCCGGCGACGAGGGTGACGGATCTAAGAACAGCGACACCCGTGAGGGTCTCGCCGAGAACCAGGAGAAGTAGCCGTGGCTGTTCCGAAGCGGAAGATGTCGCGCAGCAACACGCGCCACCGTCGGTCCAACTGGAAGGCCGTTGTTCCGGCCCTCGTGGCGTGCGACCGCTGCCACGAGCCGAAGCTGGGCCACATCGCGTGCCCGAGCTGCGGCACGTACAACCGTCGCCAGGTCCTCTCGGTCTGATCGGCGGGGTGTACGGATCGATGTCGGACGGTAACTCCACCCGCAAGGCGACCATCGCCCCGAAGGGTTCCTCTTCGGGCGGCGGCAAGGCCGGCGGGCCGGCTTCGACCGAATACGACGTTCTGGAAGGGCGCCTCGGGTACACGCTCGAGCGCGCCCTTCTGGTACGTGCCCTGACCCACCGCTCGTACGCGTACGAGAACGGTGGGCTGCCCACCAACGAGCGCCTGGAGTTCCTCGGCGACTCGGTGCTGGGCCTCGTGGTGACCGACACCCTCTACCGCGTCCACCCGGACGTCCCGGAGGGCACGCTCGCCAAGCTGCGCGCCGCGGTGGTCAACTCCCGCGCGCTCGCGGACGTCGGCCGCGGCCTGGAGCTCGGCACGTTCATCCGCCTCGGCAAGGGCGAGGAGGGTACCGGCGGCCGCGACAAGTCGTCGATCCTCGCCGACACCGTCGAGGCCGTGATCGGCGCCATCTACCTGGACCAGGGACTGGACGCGGCCACCGAGTTCGTCCACCGGCTGTTCGACCCGCTGATCGAGGAGTCCTCTCAGCTCGGCGCCGGCCTGGACTGGAAGACCAGCCTCCAGGAGCTCACCGCCTCGGTGGGCATCGGAGTGCCGGAGTACGTGGTCATGGAGTCCGGTCCGGACCACGAGAAGACCTTCACCGCGGCGGCCCGGGTGGCCGGCGAGGACTTCGGCAGCGGCGTCGGCCGCTCGAAGAAGGAAGCCGAGCAGAAGGCCGCCGAGAGCGCCTGGCGCGCGATCAAGGAGAAGTACGCCGACCGGCTGCCCGCCGGCGCGTGATCCCGCAGTAGCCTTCACTCCTGCTGATCCGTACCGAGCAGGAGGCGTGTTCCCGTGCCCGAACTTCCCGAGGTCGAGGTCGTCCGCCGTGGTCTGGCCACCTGGGTGGCCGGACGGACGGTCGCCGACGTCCAGGTGCTGCACCCGCGCGCGGTGCGCCGCCAGCCGGCCGGCGCGGCGGACTTCACCGCCCGGCTGACCGGCACCACCCTCGGCACCGCGCAGCGGCGCGGCAAGTACCTGTGGGTGCCGCTGGCCGGCACCGGGGCGGGGTTCTCGCTGATCGGCCACCTCGGGATGAGCGGCCAACTCCTCGTCCAGGACCCGTCCGTACCCGACGAGACCCACCTGCGGGTCCGGCTGCGCTTCGCCGACGGCGGGCGCGAACTGCGCTTCGTCGACCAGCGGACCTTCGGCGGCCTGGCGGTCGAGGAGGCCGAGGACGGGGACCCGGAGGGCACCCCGGTCTCGATCGCGCACATCGCCCGCGACCCGCTCGACCCGCGCTTCGACGACGCCGCCTTCGTGGCCGCGCTGCGCGCCAAGCGGACCACCGTCAAGCGCGCCCTGCTCGACCAGACCCTGATCAGCGGCGTCGGCAACATCTACGCCGACGAGGCGCTGTGGCGCTCCAGGCTGCACTACGACCGCCCGACCGCGACGCTCACCCGCCCACAGGCCCTGCTGCTGCTGGCCAACGCCCGGGACGTGATGAGCGCGGCGCTCGCCGTCGGCGGCACCAGCTTCGACAGCCTCTACGTCAACGTGAACGGCGAGAGCGGCTACTTCTCCCGGGACCTCGACGCCTACGGCCGCGAGCAGGAGCCCTGCCGCCGCTGCGGCACCCCGATCCGGCGGGCGGCCTGGATGAACCGCTCCAGCTACTTCTGCCCCCGCTGCCAGCGCGTGCCGCGCGCCCGCAGCGAGGGCTGAGGCGGCTTACTTCCGGGCGAGTTCGGGTTCGTCGGCGGCCGGTTCCCCGGGCGTGCCGTGGGTGTCCTGGCCGAAGTAGGCGACCCCGACCGCGGCGACCACCGCCAGCAGGAAGCCGATCACGCCGAGCCAGCCCAGGCCGGCCTTGGAGGAGTCGCCGAGCCAGAGCACGCCGACCGCGCCGGGCAGCACCGTCTCGCCGACCACCAGCGCGGCGGTCGCGCCGTTCACCGAGCCGATCTGGAGCGCCACGGTGTGGATGTACATGCCGCCGATGCCGCCGACCAGGACCGCGTACAGCGCCGGGTCGGAGAGCAGCTCGCCGAGCGCGAACGGCTCGATGCCGTTGAGGATGCGCACCCCGACGCCCAGGGCGCCGAAGCCGAGGCCGGAGAGCAGGCCGGCGACGATCGCGCCGTTGGCGCCCATCCGCCGCACCAGCAGGCTGCCGCCGACCAGCAGCACGGTGGTGACGATCAGCAGCCACCAGTGGAAGGCCATCGCGGTGTGGTGGCCGCCCTCCGGCCCGGCCGAGACGGCCAGCAGCACCAGCGCCGAGCAGAGCACGGCGATCGAGGCCCACTCCAGCTGCTTGAGCCGGATGCCCAGCAGCTTGATGCTGAGCACCGCGGTGATCACCAGGTTGGCGCTGATGATGGTCTGGGAGAGGAACAGCGGCAGCAGCCGGGCGGCCAGCGCGCCGAGCCCGAAGCCGATCAGGTCGAGCACCGTGCCGAGGATGAACTCCCAGGTGACGGCGGCCTTCGCGGTCGAGGACAGGCTCGGGCCGCCGTGCTCGGTGGTCGAGCTGGTGGCGCCCTTGGCCGCCTCCTCCCGGGCGGAGCGGCGGGATCCGACAGCCTGGAGGACCGAGCCGGTGCCGTAGCAGGCGGATGCCGCCACGGCGGTGACGAGGCCGATGATCACCGAGAACTCCGATCGGGAGGTGGGTCGAGAACGGTCTGGGTAAAGAAAGGGCAATGGGACCGGTGGTCCGGGACCACTATGCCCGCCCGCACGGTACGGTCGGCACGCCCCCCGGAGTGCCCCGGAGCGGGGCCGGGCCTGCCGGGACGTACGTTCGGCGGCCTCCCGCGGTTCCCGCGCGGGCCCCGACTCAGGGGTCACCGGGGGAAACATCATCCCCGAGGAGGGGGCGGCCCCGGCGGTCGGCGGGGAGTCTTGTCAGTACCAGTATGCGAAGGGTATGGCGTGCTCAGGGGCCGGTCACGGTAGCGTCGGGGGCATGAGAACCCTTGCACGACGTTCCCGGGGCGCCGGGCCGCTAGCCCTGGTGGCGGCGCTGCTCGGGCTGCTGCTCCTGCTGGCACCCGCGGCCTCGGCGGCCGGCGGCCTGAGCGACGCCACCGCCGCCCTGAAGAAGGGCCAGGTCTACGTCGACCCGGCCATGACCAGCCGCTTCAGCCAGGCCCAGGCCGACGCCCTGACCAAGAAGATCGACAAGGCCGACAAGCCGATCTTCGTCGCGGTCGTCCCCGACTCGCCGGCCTTCGCCAAGGCGACGGTCTTCAAGGACCTCCGCACCACGGTCGGCGTCGACGGCGTCTACGCGGTCTGGCGCGGCGACCAGTTCACCGCCCGCGCCGACCGCGGCGCGCTCGCCGCCGGCGTCCCGGAGCGGATCTCCGGCGCGGCCTTCCGCTCCCACAACGGCGACATCGACGCCACCCTGAACGACTTCGTCGACCAGGCCGCCCCGCAGACCAAGGGCACCGGGGTCAACCACAGCACCTCGATCGCCTGGGTGGTCATCCCGGTGGTGCTGGTCGCGCTGGCCGGCGCCGGCGTCTTCCTCCTGTTCCGCCGCGCCAAGCAGCGCAAGGAGGCGCAGGCCCGGGCCGAGCTGGAGCAGCTGCGCCGGGTGGTGGACGAGGACATCACCGCCTTCGGCGTGGAGCTGGAGCGGCTCGACTTCAGCCCGGCCGCGGCCGACGCGGACGACGCCCAGCGCACCGACTACAGCCACGCCCTGGACTCGTACGAGAAGTCCAAGCGGCTGATGGACGAGGCGAAGAAGCCCGAGGACGTCAAGCAGGTCACCGAGGCGATCGAGGACGGCCGCTTCTCGCTGGCCACCCTGGCCGCCCGGCGGGAGAAGAAGCCGCTGCCCGATCGCCGTCCCCCGTGCTTCATGGACCCGCGGCACGGCCCGTCCGTCAAGGACGTCGACTGGACTCCGGCCGGCGGCGCCGCGCGCACCGTCCCGGTCTGCCAGGCCGACGCGGACCGGCTCGCGGCCGGCCTCGACCCGGCGATCCGCACCGTCGACACCGAGCACGGCCCGCAGCCGTACTGGAACGCCGGCCCGGCGTACGCGCCCTGGGCGGGCGGCTACTTCGGCGGCTTCGGTGGCGGCGGCCTGCTGCCGGGCCTGCTGGTCGGCACCATGCTCGGCTCGATGATGAGCTCCCCGGCCTACGCGGCCGCGCCGATGATGGACGGTGGCCACGGCTACCAGGACCAGCACGAGGGCGGTGACTTCACCGGCGGTGACTTCAACGGCGGCGACTTCGGCGGGTTCGGCGGCGGTGGCGATTTCGGTGGTGGCGGCGGCGACTTCGGCGGCGGGGACTGGTAACCCGCTCGACCGACCGCACGCTCCCGCGGCCCCGCCGGTTCTCCGGCGGGGCCGCTCCCGTTCGCGCGGGGGCGTCGTCCGCGGAGGCGGGCCGGGGCCGAGCTGTGACCGGGAGCGTGGACGGCTAGGGTCGGGGCATGCACGGTCGCGACGCCCACAGTGAGGAACCGGTCCGGGTGACCGCCTGGGTCCGGGGGAAGGTCCAGCAGGTCGGGTTCCGCTGGTGGACCAGGGCACGGGCGCTGGAGATCGGACTGAGCGGCTACGCCAGCAACCTCGGCGACGGCCGGGTGCAGGTGGTGGCCGAGGGGCTCGCGGCCGACTGCGAGCAGCTGCTGGCCCGGCTGCGCGGCCCGGGGACCCCGGGGAACGTCAGCGGGGTCACCGAGATCTGGACGGCCGTCGGCCCTGGCTACGAGGGTTTCGAGATCCGCTGAGCCGCGCCGGGCCGGGCCGCCGGCGGTGCTCCGCGCGGGCTCCCGGGAAAAGATCCGGAACCGGCGGTGTCACGAGGTTGCCATCCGGGCAGACTCGTGGTTGACTCCGCATCGAACGATGATCCACGAGCACGCGGTGGACCCGTCCCGAAGCCCCCCAGGCGTGATGACACCGCCGGGCAGGTGACAGGGGCGCGGTAGCGTGCGGTGATCGTGTTGACCCTTTCCGTCTTTGGTGAGACGCTGGAAGCCCGCGCACACGACCGCGTTCTCCCGGTAGGCGCATGCCCCCGTGAGCCCAGCTCACGGTGGTTGTGCCGCAGTGCCCAGCCAGCACTTCCGGTGACGCGCCGCGCGTGCGTCCCCCTTCCCCCTAGACCTGTACCGTTCCGGTTCGGTCACTCAGCGTGGAGGACCATTCATCATGGCAAAGGCGCTTCTCGGGTACGTCGGCGGCCCCGACCCGCGAATGCTCTCCGAGATGCGACGGCTTCAGCAGCGCGTCCAGGACCTTGAAGCGGAGCTCCTTCGGATGCAGGCTGAGAACGACGCTCTCACCGCTGTCGCTGACGAGCACTCGCTGCTCAACAGCATCGATCTGGATCAGCGGGAGCCGGCTCTCACCTGAGTCCCGCCCGGTCCTCGCAGATCGACGCCGTTGCGCACCGAGCCGCCCCGAAAGGGACGCAGCTTGCAAGGGACGCCCTGATGTGGCGTCCCTTCGTCGTGTCCGGCTCCGGATACAGTCGGTTCCCGTCTGAGCGATAGAGGGGACCGGCCGCGTGCACCTGAAGAGTCTGACGCTGCGCGGGTTCAAGTCCTTCGCCTCCAGCACCACCCTGCGCTTCGAGCCCGGCATCACCTGCGTCGTCGGCCCGAACGGCTCCGGCAAGTCGAACGTGGTCGACGCGCTGTCCTGGGTGATGGGCGAGCAGGGGGCCAAGTCGCTGCGCGGCGGCAAGATGGAGGACGTCATCTTCGCCGGGACCAGCGGGCGCGCCCCGCTCGGCCGGGCCGAGGTCAGCCTCACCATCGACAACACCGACGGCGCCCTGCCGATCGACTACTCCGAGGTGACCATCACCCGGACCATGTTCCGCAACGGCGGCAGCGAGTACGCCCTCAACGGTGAGACCTGCCGCCTGCTGGACATCCAGGAGCTGCTCTCCGACTCCGGCATCGGCCGCGAGATGCACGTCATCGTCGGGCAGGGCCAGCTGGACTCCGTGCTGCACGCCGACCCGATGGGCCGGCGCGCCTTCATCGAGGAGGCGGCCGGCGTCCTCAAGCACCGCAAGCGCAAGGAGAAGGCGCTGCGGAAGCTGGACGCGATGCAGGCCAACCTCAACCGGGTCCAGGACCTGGTGGCCGAACTGCGCCGCCAGCTCGGACCGCTCGGCCGGCAGGCCCGGATCGCCCGCCGGGCCGCCGGCATCCAGGCCGACCTGCGCGACGCCCGGCTGCGGCTGCTCGCCGACGACCTGTGCGCGCTCCGCCGGGCCGTCGAGGCCGAGGTCGCGGACGAACTGGCGCTGCGGCTGCGCCGCACCACCGTCGAGCAGGAGCTGGCCCGGGCGGTGCAGCGCGAACGCGTCCTGGAGGCGCAGGTCGAGCAGCTCGGCCCCGGACTGGAGACCGCCCGGCAGACCTGGTACCGGCTCTCCGCGCTCGCCGAGCGCACCCGCGGCACCGTCGGGCTGGCCGAGGCCCGCGCCCGGCACGCCGCCGCCGGGGGCCGGGGCGAGGAGCGGCGCGGGCGCGACCCGGAGGACACGGAACGGGAGGCCGCGCGGGTCCGCGAGGAGGAGGCCGCGCTGACCGAGGCGCTGGAGGAGGCACGGTACGCGCTGGCCGAGGCGGTCGAGCGCAAGGACGGACTGGAGCGGGAGCTGGCCGCCGAGGAGCGCCGGCTGCGGGACGCCGCCCGGGCCATCGCCGACCGCCGGGAGGGCCTGGCCAGGCTGCAGGGGCAGGCCGCCGCCGCCCGGTCCAGGGCCGCCGCCGCGCAGGCCGAGATCGGCCGGCTCGCCGAGGCCAGGGACGAGGCGCTGCTGCGCGCCGAGGCCGCCCGGGGCGAGCTGGACGAACTCCAGCGGCAGGTGGACGGCCTGGCCGGGGAGGACGAGCAGGCCGAGGCCCGGTACCGGCGGGCGCGCGAGCACCTCGCCGCGGTGGAAGGGGAGCTGGCCGCGGCCCGGGAGGCGTCCGCCGCCGCCGAGCGCGAGCGGGCCGGGCTGACCGCACGGCACGAGGCGCTCTCCCTCGGCCTGCGCCGCAAGGACGGCACCGGCGCGCTGCTGGACGCGGGGGAGTGGCTGGGCGGGCTGCTCGGCCCGGCGGCCGCGCTGCTGCGGATCGAGCCGGGGTACGAGGTGCCGCTCGCGGCGGCGCTCGGTGCGGCGGCCGACGCGGTGGCCGTCGACTCGCCGTCCACCGCCGCCGGGGCCCTGCGGCTGCTGCGGGCCGAGGACGCCGGCCGGGCCGCGCTGCTGATCGCCGGTACCGCCGGCTCCGCCGAGGCGGCCGAGCCGGCGGGGGAGCTGCCGGACGGGGCCCGCTGGGCGGCCGAACTGGTCGACGGCCCGGCCGAGTTGCTCGGGGCGGTCCGGCGGCTGCTGGCCGGGGTGGCGGTGGTCGCGGACCTCGACCGGGCGCTGCGGCTGGTCGCCGGGCACCCCGCGCTGTGCGCCGTCACCGCCGACGGGGACCGGCTCGGCGCCGGCTTCGCCCAGGGCGGCTCCGGCGGCGCGCCGAGCCTGCTGGAGACCCAGGCCGCGGTGGACGAGGCGGCCCGGGCGATCGGCGAACTCACCGTCCGCTGCGCCGAATCGGCCGAGCGGCTGGCCCGACTCGCCGAGCAGCGACGGGAGTCGGCCGCCGAGGTGGAGCAACTCGCCGAGCGGAGACGGCAGGAGGAGAAGGAGCGGGCCCAGGTCGCCGGGGCGCTCGGCCGGCTCGGCGGGCAGGCCCGCGCCGCCGCCGGCGAGGCCGGTCGGCTGTCGGACGCCGCCGCGCGCGCCGAGCAGGGGCTGGCCGAACTGCTCGACGGCGCCGAGGAGCTGGCGCGGCGCCTGGCCGCCGCCGAGGAGTCGGCCCGGGCCGGGGAGGACGAGCCGGACGCCGCCGAACAGCAGCGGCTGGCCGGGGCCGCGAGCGACGCCCGGCAGGCCGAGCTGGAGGCCCGGCTCGCGGTGCGCACCCACGAGGAGCGGGTCCGCGCCCTGGCCGGCCGGGCCGACCAGCTGGACCGGGCCGCCCGCGCCGAGCGCGAGGCGCGCGCCCGGGCCGCCGAGCGCCGCCGGCGCGCCGAGCACGACGCCTCGGTGGCGAACGCCGTCGCGGCGGGCGCCCGGCAGCTGCTGGCCTGCCTGGAGGTGTCGCTGGCCCGCGCGGACGCCGGGCGGGCGGCCGTCGAACAGGCGCGGGCCGAGCGCGAGCACGAGCTGCGCGAGCACCGGGAGCACGGCCGCGGGCTCAAGGAGGAGCTGGACAAGCTGGTCGACGCCGGGCACCGGGACGAGGTGCTGCGGGCCGAGAAGCGGCTGCGGATCGAGCAGCTGGAGGCCCGCGCGCTGGAGGAGTTCGGCATCGACGGCGGCGAGCTGCTCGCCTCGTACGGGCCGGACCAGCCCGTCCCGCCGTCCGCGCCCGAGGAGGGGACGGAACCGGGCGAGCCGTACCCGTACGTCCGGGCCGAGCAGGAGAAGCGGCTGCGGGCGGCCGAGAAGGCGTACCAGCAGCTCGGCAAGGTCAACCCGCTGGCGCTGGAGGAGTTCGCCGCGCTGGAGGAGCGTCACCGGTTCCTCGGCGAGCAGCTGGACGACCTCAAGCGCAGCCGGCGCGACCTGCTGGACATCGTCCGGGAGGTGGACCAGCGGGTCGAGCAGTTGTTCACCTCGGCGTACCACGACACCGCCGCCCAGTTCGAGGGCGTCTTCGCCCGGCTCTTCCCGGGCGGGGAGGGCCGGCTGGTGCTGACCGACCCGGAGAACATGCTCGCCACCGGGGTCGAGGTCGAGGCCCGGCCGCCGGGCAAGAAGGTCAAGCGGCTGTCGCTGCTGTCCGGCGGCGAGCGCTCGCTGACCGCGGTGGCGCTGCTGGTCGCGATCTTCAAGGCCCGGCCCAGCCCGTTCTACGTGATGGACGAGGTGGAGGCGGCGCTGGACGAGACCAACCTGCGCCGGCTGATCGGGATCATGGAGGAGCTGCGGGAGAGCTCCCAGCTGATCGTGATCACCCACCAGAAGCTCACCATGGAGTCGGCCGACGCCCTCTACGGCGTGACCATGAAGGGCGACGGCATCTCGCAGGTGATCAGCCAGCGGCTGCGCGAGGAGCACCGGGAGCGCCGGCCGCGGGCCGTACGCACCGCATCGGTGTAGGGCGGCTGCGGTCCATCCGGGCTCCGGTCGCGGATACTGGAGCGGATATGGAATACGTGATCCTTGCCGTAGTCATCGCCGTGGTCGCCATCGGCGCGATCGCCGGCCTCGTCGTTTCCGGCAGACGACGCCAGCAGCTGCCCCCGAAGTCGCAGGCGCCGGTCATCACGGCGCCGAAGCCCACCCCGCAGGAGCCCCAGGTCGGCGAGGAGGCCGCGCCGCCGACCGAGGCGCCCCGCCGCACCGTCGAGGAGGTGCAACTCCCGGAGGCCGAGGCGCCCGCCGAGGTCGAGGCCACCGAGGCCGAGGTCGTCGAGACCGCTGAGGCGGCCCCGGCCATCGAGGTGCCCGAGCCCACCGCCGGCCGGCTGGTCCGGCTGCGCTCGCGGCTCTCCCGCTCGCAGAACTCGCTCGGCAAGGGCCTGCTCTCGCTGCTCTCCCGCGAGCACCTGGACGAGGACACCTGGGAGGAGATCGAGGAGACGCTGCTCACCGCGGACGTCGGCGTCGCCCCCACCCAGGAGCTGGTCGAGCGGCTGCGCACCCGGGTGAAGGTGCTCGGCACCCGCACCCCCGACGAGCTGCGCGCGCTGCTGCGCGAGGAGCTGGTCGAGCTGGTCGGCAAGGACTCCGACCGTGCCGTGCGCTCCACCAAGCACGAGGAGGGCCCGGCGGTGGTCCTGGTGGTCGGCGTCAACGGCGTCGGCAAGACCACCACGACCGGCAAGCTGGCCCGCGTCCTGGTCGCCGACGGCCGCACGGTGGTGCTCGGCGCCGCCGACACCTTCCGCGCCGCCGCCGCCGACCAGCTCCAGACCTGGGGCGAGCGGGTGGGCGCGCGCACCGTGCGCGGCCCGGAGGGCGGGGACCCGGCCTCGATCGCCTTCGACGCGGTCAAGGAGGGCATCGCCGAGGGCGCGGACACCGTGCTGATCGACACCGCCGGCCGCCTGCACACCAAGACCGGCCTGATGGACGAGCTGGGCAAGGTCAAGCGGGTCGTCGAGAAGCACGGCCCGGTGGACGAGGTGCTGCTGGTGCTGGACGCCACCACCGGCCAGAACGGCCTGATCCAGGCCCGGGTGTTCGCCGAGGTGGTCGACATCACCGGCATCGTGCTGACCAAGTTGGACGGCACCGCCAAGGGCGGCATCGTGGTCGCGGTCCAGCGCGAGCTGGGCGTGCCGGTCAAGCTGATCGGCCTGGGCGAGGGCGCGGACGACCTGGCCCCGTTCGAGCCGGGGGCGTTCGTGGACGCGCTGATCGGCGACTGACAGCCTCCGCGAAGCGTTCGATCAGGGAAGCGCACGAAGGGCCCGCCCCCTCCAGGGGGCGGGCCCTTCCGCGTGCCGGGGCGGGGCGGTCAGGAGGCCATCCAGGCCGGCTCGGCGGTGCGCTCGCGGCCGCGGTGGCAGGCGTAGGCGAGGGTGCCGAGCAGCAGCCGGGCCTCCGGCGGGCAGCCCGCGTTGTCGCGGGTGGGGCGGCGCAGCCAGCGGACCGGGCCGAGGCCGCCGAGGACGGTGGGCGGGGCGGCGACGTGGCCGCCCTCGCCGTGGCAGACCAGGTCGAGCGCGGCGTCGTCCCAGCCCATCCGGTACAGCAGGTCGGGCAGGCGCCGGGCGGTGCCGGCGGCGACCAGGAACTGGAGCCGGCCGGTGGGGGGCGCGAGCACCGGGCCCACCTGGGTGCCCATCCGCTCCAGCCGGACCAGGGCCTGGAGGCCGGCCTGCTCGGGGACGTCCAGGACGTCGAAGGCGCGGCCGGTGGGGAACAGCACCGCGCCCTCGGTGCGGGCGGCGCGGGCCCGGCCGCCGCCCCGCACGGGGTGCAGACCGGGTGCGGCGCAGCGGGGGGAGCCGCAGGGACAGCGGGGCGGGGCGGTGGCGCCGGCGACCGGGGTGCCGGTCTCCGGATCGCCGGTGACGACCGCCCAGCCCCAGCGGCCGGTGTACTCCGCGGCGGCCTGGGACGCGGTGACCTTGGTGCGGCGGCGCGCGCCCAGCGGTGCCAGCCGCAGGTGCCCCAGTCGAAGTTCGCCGAACAGGTTGTCCATGCCTCCCCCAACAGGTTCTTGTTGCCGATGGTTACGGGACGGTGACTGTGTGTTGATTGTCAGCCGTGTGGTGCGTAGTGCGGTGGCGGCGCGCAGCGCGTGGTGTGCGCCTGTTCCGGCGGTGCGCCTCGGGCGCCGCCTTGTGGGGGCGGCGCCGATGCCGGATCGTCGTGTTCGTGGGGCTGTCGCCGTCCCGAGTGGACGGTGAACTCGCCTGTGGCTGCGGTGGGTTGCGGGTTCCGCCGGGTCCTCCGGGATGGGCCGGGGGACTTGGCGGCCCGCATATGCCGGGCCGTCGGGACTCCCTAAGTGAAGCGTGTGCCCCCGGGCTTCGGTTCACTCCTGGGGGTGGCGAAAGGTGGCGTTTCGCCAGGGGCGCTCCCACGGGCCCCTCACGGGGCATTACGTTCAGCGTGCGGATGTCGTCGAGGAGTCTGTCCCGGGCCGTCGGGCAACGGGAGTTGGGAATCTGACGGATCGTCCGCAACGATGGCACACCAGTGCGAGGGCGCTGCGGTACGGCGGCGCCGCGGCACCTCAGGCACGGCACGTCTGGCAAGAGCCCGCAACCGTCGGGCGGTCACGATCGGGGGCCCCGGTAGGGGCCGGGCGGGATGGGGACGTTACCCATGGCAGAGAAGCAACCGAATGAGAAGCTGACCACGTGGTTCGCCCGCAGTGGCTGGTCCAAGGGCGAGTTGGCCCGCCAGGTCAACCGCAAGGCCCGGCAGATCGGCGCCCACCACGTGTCCACCGACACCTCCCGGGTGCGCCGCTGGCTCGACGGCGAGCAGCCCCGCGAGCCGATCCCCAAGATCATGTCGGAACTCTTCTCCGAGCGGTTCGGCTCGGTGGTCTCCATCGAGGACCTCGGCCTGCGCGCCGCGATCCCGGTCTCCACCGTGGGCGGCGGCGTCGACCTGCCGTGGAGCGGCCAGCAGACCGTCCAGCTGATCAGCGACTACTCCCGCAGCGACCTCATGCTCAACCGCCGGGGCTTCCTCGGCACCTCACTCGCGCTGACCGCGGGCGCCGCGCTGATCGAGCCGATGCAGCGCTGGCTCGCCCCCGGCCCGAGCGGCGTCCCCACCCCGATCCTCACCGCGGCCAACGGCGGCGAGGCCTTCACCGGCCGGCTCTCCGAACCCGAGCTCGAACTGCTGGAGCAGACCACGGTCATGTTCCGGCAGTGGGACGCCCAGAACGGCGGCGGGCTGCGCCGCAAGGCCGTCGTCGGCCAGCTGCACGAGGTCACCGACCTGCTCCAGGAGACGTACAGCGAGGACACCACCAAGCGGCTGTTCCGGCTCACCGCCGAACTCGCCCACCTGGCCGGGTGGATGTCGTACGACGTCGGGATGCACCCGAGCGCGCAGAAGTACTACGTGCTCGCCCTGCACGCGGCCAAGGAGGCCGGCGACCGCCCGTTCGGCGCGCTGATCCTCACCGACATGAGCCGCCAGATGATCCACCTCAACCGGGGCGAGGACGCCCTGGAACTCATCCACCTGGCCCAGTACGGCAGCCGCGACGCCGCCACCCCGCGCCAGCAGTCCCTGCTGTACGCGATGGAGGCGCGCGCCTACGCCACCATCGGCGAGGTCAACCGCTGCGCCCGGGCGATCCGGCTGGCCGAGGACACCTTCACCGACATCCGGGACGGGGACCAGGACCCGGACTGGCTGAAGTTCTTCTCGCCCGCCGAGCTGAACGCCGAGAACGCCCACTCCTTCCGCGACCTCGCGTACCACTCGGACAACGCCGAGCTGTACGCCTCGCTGTCCGCGCCGGTGATGGAGACCGCGGTCGACCTGTTCCGCCAGGACGCCGACCACGTGCGCTCGTACGCCTTCAACCTGATCGGCATGGCCAGCGTCCACCTGCTGCAGAAGGAGGCCGAGCAGGCGGTGGTGATGGCCGAGCAGGCGGTGGACATCGCCACCAAGGTGCGCTCGGAGCGGCTGAACTCCCGGGTCCGCAAGACCACGGAGGCCGCGTCGGCCCGGTTCAAGGGTGTGGACGCGGTGAGCCGGCTCAAGGAGCGGGTGGTCCAGGACATCCCGGAGTTCGTCTCGGTGGTCTGACCGGAGGCCCGCCAGGGCCGTCCGCAGGAAAGAGCTCCACCGACCGTGGCGGCCGCCGCCGTCACGGTCGGTGGCATGTCCGGCGTCCGGTGGTCGGCCCCTGCCGGGCCGCGGCGGCCGCGGTTCACGCAGCCGTAACCCGCGCGTCGCACGCGTCACCGCGGTGAAACAACCGGCCGCACCGGCCGAAACCAGCCTTCGGCACGCTCCTCCTCAACGCCGACACCCCGGGTGGCACCACGGGACGGGTCCCCGGGTGCGGATCGGCCTGGACGCAGAGGAGACGCCGATGCCGGACGGCTTCAGCGCGGGCGACACCGCCTTCGTACTCATCAGTGCGGCCCTGGTCATGCTGATGACCCCAGGGCTGGCCTTCTTCTACGGGGGCATGGTCAGGGCCAAGAGCACGCTGAACATGCTGGCGATGAGCTTCCTCTCGCTCGGCATCGTCAGCGTGCTGTGGGTCCTCTACGGCTACTCGCTCAGCTTCGGGTCCGACTCCTTCGCCGGCCTGATCGGCAACCTGGACCACCTCGGGATGCGCGGCCTCGGCCTCGACGAGCTGACCGGCTCCATCCCGGTCACCGCCTTCGCGCTGTTCCAGCTGATGTTCGCGGTCATCACCCCGGCGCTGATCAGCGGCGCCGTCGCGGACCGGGCCAGATTCGCCGCCTGGGGCCTGTTCATCGCGCTCTGGGTGACGGTCGTCTACTTCCCGGTCGCGCACTGGGTGTTCTTCTTCGACGGCGGCCACGGCGGCTGGCTGGGCGACCGCAACGGCGTGATCGACTTCGCCGGCGGGACGGCCGTGCACATCAACGCGGGCGTCGCCGGCCTCGCGCTCTGCCTGGTGCTGGGCAAGCGGATCGGCTTCAAGAAGGACCCGATGCGCCCGCACAGCCTGCCGCTGGTGATGCTCGGCTCCGGGCTGCTCTGGTTCGGCTGGTTCGGCTTCAACGCGGGCTCGGCGCTGGCCGCCAACGGCGTCGCCGCGATGGCCATGGTGAACACCCAGGTCGCCACCGGTGCGGCGCTGGTCGGCTGGCTGGTCTACGAGCGGTTCAGGCACGGCGCCTTCACCACGCTGGGCGCCGCCTCCGGCGCGGTGGCCGGACTGGTCGCGATCACCCCGGCCTGCGGCTCGGTCAGCCCGCTCGGCGCGGTGGCGATCGGACTGGTCGCGGGCGCGGTCTGCTGCGCCGCCGTCTCGCTCAAGTACCGCTGGGGCTTCGACGACTCGCTCGACGTGGTGGGCGTGCACGCGGTCGGCGGGGCGGTGGGCTCGCTGCTGGTCGGCCTGTTCGCCACCGGCGGGGTCGGCCAGGGCGTCAAGGGCCTGTTCTACGGGGGTGGGATCGGCCAGCTGGGCAAGCAGGCGATGGGCGTGGCGGTGGTCGCGGCGTACTCCTTCGTGCTGTCCTGGCTGCTGGCCAAGGCGGTCGACCGGCTGGTCGGCTTCCGGGTCTCCGGCGAGGTCGAGACGGCCGGCATCGACCAGGCCGAACACGCCGAGTCCGCCTACGATTTCACCGCCGTGGGGGCGGGGCTGGCCCGGGCCCTGCCGGGCCTGGCCGCCGCTGCCGCGACGTCCGCCGCCGAGCGGTCCGCCGGACGGTCCACCCAACGGACCGGCGAACGGACCGGCGTCGCGGAACCCGGTGCCGCCCAGCCCGCCGTGCAGCCCGCCGAGAAGAGGACCGAGGTCGACGCCCGATGAAGCTCATCACCGCCGTGATCAAGCCGTACCGACTGGACGAGGTGAAGTCCGCCCTCCAGGCCTTCGGGGTGCACGGCCTCACCGTCACCGAGGCCAGCGGCTACGGCCGCCAGCGCGGCCACACCGAGGTGTACCGGGGGGCCGAGTACACCGTGGACCTGGTACCGAAGGTCAGGATCGAGGTCCTGGTCGAGGACGAGGACGCCGAGGACCTGATCGACGTCCTGGTGAAGGCCGCCCGGACCGGGAAGATCGGCGACGGCAAGGTGTGGAGCGTGCCGGTCGACACCGCCGTACGGGTCCGCACCGGCGAGCGCGGCCCGGACGCCCTGTAGCCCGGCGGCCGGTCGCCCCGCGCCGGACGGCGGGCCCGTTCACCCGGGAGGGTGCGGGTCCGCCCGGCGGCGTACCGGCGCTTCCGTACCGGCCTCTCCGGAGCGGCCGAACGGCCGAACGGTCGACCCGAGGGCAGGACGGTTCACCAGCAGGACGGTTCACCCAGCACGACGGACGGGACCCACGCGCATGACCTCCGAGACCAGCCCCTCCGACCCCGTCGACCCCTCCGACCCCGTCGGCTGTGCCGCCGCCGCCCGGGCCGCGCTGCTCGCCGCCCCCGGCCCGGGCGGCCGCCCCCGCCGCCGGGCGCTCGCCCGGCTCACCGACGACTGGCTGGCCGGGCTGCTCGCGGCCGCCGGCGACCCGCCCGGCGTCGCGCTGGTCGCGGTCGGCGGCTACGGGCGGGGCGAGCTGTCCCCGCGCAGCGACCTGGACGTCCTGCTGCTGCACGACGGTCCGGTCGCCGGGGAGCTGCCCGAGCGGATCTGGTACCCGGTCTGGGACTCGGGCGCCAGGCTCGACCACGCGGTGCGCACCGTCGCGGAGGCCCGCGCGGTCGCCGCCGCCGACCTCAAGGCCCAGCTCGGCCTGCTGGACGCCCGGCACCTCGCCGGGGACCGGGCGCTCACCGACGCGCTGCGCGCCGCGGTGCTCACCGACTGGCGCGCGAGCGCCCCCGCGCGCCTGCCCGAGCTGCGCGAGCTGGGCCGCGAGCGGGCCGAACGGCAGGGTGAGCTGTCCTTCCTGCTGGAGCCCGACCTCAAGGAGGCCCGCGGCGGCCTGCGCGATGTCGTGGCGCTGGACGCGATCGCCGCCAGCTGGCTGGCCGACGCGCCCCGGGACGGCCTGGACGACGCCGCGCGGTGGCTGGCCGATGTGCGGGACGCCCTGCACCTGGTCACCGGCCGGGCCACCGACCGGCTCGGCCTCCAGGACCAGGACCAGGTCGCCGAGCGGCTCGGGGTGCTGGACGCCGACACCCTGCTGCGCCGGGTCTACGAGGCCGCCCGCACCGTCGCGTACGCGGGCGACGTCACCTGGCGGGCGGTGGACCGGGTGCTCGCGGCCCGCGGCGGCCGCGGCCGGCGGGTGCGCCGGCTGGGCATCCCGTTCGCCGGCACCGGACGCGGCGCCGGCGCGGTGGCCCGGGGCGCGGTCGAGCGGCGGCCGCTCGCCGAGGGCGTGGTCGAGCAGGACGGCGAGGCCGTGCTCGCCCAGGGCGCCCGACCGGCCGCCGACCCGGTGCTGCCGCTGCGCGCCGCGGCCGCCGCCGCGCAGAACGGGCTGACCGTCTCGTACGCCACGGTGCGCCGGCTGGCCGCCGAGTGCCGCCCGCTGCCGGTGCCCTGGCCGGACGAGGCGCGCGAGCAGCTGGTCACCCTGCTGGGCGCGGGGGAGTCGGCCGTCCCGGTGTGGGAGGCGCTGGAGGCGGAGGGGCTGGTCCGCCGGCTGATCCCGGACTGGGAGCGGGTGCGCTGCCGTCCGCAGCGCAACGCGGTGCACCGCTGGACGGTGGACCGGCACCTGGTGGAGACGGCGGTGCGGGCCGCCGCGATGACCCGCCGGGTGGCCCGCCCGGACCTGCTGCTGGTCGCCGCGCTGCTGCACGACATCGGCAAGGGCTGGCCGGGGGACCACAGCGAGGCCGGCGAGGTGATCGTCCGCGACCTCGGCGCCCGGATGGGCTTCGGCCCCGAGGACACCGAGACCCTGGCGGTGCTGGTCCGCCACCACCTGATGCTGGTGGACACCGCGACCCGGCGCGATCCGGACGACCCGGCCACCGTCGAGGCGGTCACCAAGGTGGTCGCCACCCTGCCCGAGCTGGAGCTGCTGCACGCGCTCACCGAGGCGGACGCGCTGGCCACCGGCCCGGCCGCGTGGAGCGGCTGGCGGGCCTCGCTGGTGGAGGGCCTGGTGGCCCGGGCCGCGGACCGGCTGGCCGGGGCGGGCACCCCGCCGGCGGAGAGCGCGCCGACCGCAGAGCAGGAGCGGCTCGCGGTCGAGGCCGCCCGGACCGGGCAGCCGGCGCTGTCGCTGCGGGCCCGGTCCGAGGGGGCGGAGCCGGGCGCCGAGCCGATGGGCGTCGAGCTGAACCTGGCCGTCCCGGACCGGCCCGGGCTGCTCGGCACCGCCGCCGGGGTGCTCGCGCTGCACCGGCTGGCCGTCCGCTCGGCCGGGCTGCGCGAGCTGGACCCGGTGGGCGCCGGGCCGGTGCTGCTGCTGTCCTGGCGGGTGGCGGCCGAGTACGGCGAGCTGCCGGAGGCGGCCCGGCTGCGGGCCGACCTGCGCCGGGCGCTGGACGGCTCGCTGGACGTCACCCGCCGCCTCGCCGAGCGGGACGCCGCGGCCCCGCGCCGCCGGGGCATCCCCACCCCGCCGCCGCTGGTCGCGGTGGCGCCCGCGGTGGCCTCGGCGACCGCGACCGTGCTGGAGGTCCGCGCGCACGACGCCCCCGGGCTGCTGCACCGGATCGGCCGGGCGCTGGACGGGGCGGGCGTGCGGGTGCGCACCGCGCACGTCTCCACGCTGGGCGCGGAGGCCGTCGACTCGTTCTACCTGACCGACGGGGCGGGCCGTCCGCTGACCGCCCGGCGGGCCGGCGAGGTGGCGGCGGCGGTCCGGGCCGCACTGGGCTGACGCGCCCCGGAGGGCTCCGGCGGCGGGGGCCGTCGGGCCTCGGCGGCGAGGGTGGAGGAGCGCCCGGAACGGGGGTGGAGGAGCTTCGGGAGCAGGGGTGGAGACCGTACCCGGGGCGGCCGGATACCCTGGGGGGCGACGACCGTACCGATTCCGATGCCGCAGAGGACCCGCGACGACGTGTTCGACACCCTTTCCGATCGCCTCGCAGCGACGTTCAAGAACCTCCGGGGCAAGGGCCGCCTGAGCGAGGCGGACATCGACGCCACCGCCCGCGAGATCCGCATCGCGCTGCTGGAGGCGGACGTCGCGCTGCCGGTCGTCCGGGCCTTCATCAAGCAGGTCAAGGAGCGGGCGCTCGGCGTCGAGGTCTCCGGTGCGCTGAACCCGGCGCAGCAGATCATCAAGATCGTCAACGAGGAGCTCATCTCCATCCTCGGTGGCGAGACCCGACGGGTGCGGTTCGCCAAGAGCGGCCCGACGGTGATCATGCTGGCCGGTCTCCAGGGCGCCGGTAAGACCACCCTGGCGGGCAAGCTCGGCCACTGGCTGAAGAAGCAGAAGCACACCCCGCTGCTGGTCGCCTGCGACCTCCAGCGCCCCAACGCGGTCAACCAGCTCCAGGTGGTCGCCGAGCGCGCCGGCGTGGCCTTCTACGGCCCGCAGCCGGGCAACGGCGTCGGCGACCCGGTGCAGGTGGCCAAGGACTCGATCGAGTACGCCAAGCAGAAGCAGTACGACGTCGTCGTCGTCGACACCGCCGGCCGCCTGGGCATCGACGCCGAGCTGATGCAGCAGGCCGCCGACATCCGCGCCGCGGTGAACCCGGACGAGGTCCTGTTCGTCGTCGACGCGATGATCGGCCAGGACGCGGTCACCACCGCGCAGGCCTTCCTCGACGGCGTCGACTTCACCGGCGTGGTGCTCTCCAAGCTCGACGGCGACGCCCGCGGCGGTGCCGCCCTGTCGGTCGCGCACGTCACCGGCCGGCAGATCATGTTCGCCTCCAACGGCGAGAAAGTCGACGACTTCGACGCCTTCCACCCGGACCGGATGGCCTCGCGCATCCTCGGCATGGGTGACGTCCTCTCGCTGATCGAGAAGGCCGAGCAGACCTTCTCGCAGGAGGAGGCGGAGAAGATCGCCGCCAAGCTGCGCGGCGGTCCGAAGCAGTTCACCCTGGACGACTTCCTGTCCCAGCTGGAGCAGGTCCAGAAGATGGGCTCGATCTCCAAGCTGCTCGGCATGCTGCCCGGCATGGGCCAGATCCGGGACCAGATCAACAACATCGACGACAAGGACGTCAACCGGGTCGGCGCGATCATCAAGTCGATGACCCCGGCCGAGCGGGCCGAGCCGGAGCTGATCAACGGCTCCCGCCGGGCCCGCATCGCCAAGGGCTCCGGTGTCCAGGTCGGCGAGGTGAAGAACCTGGTCGAGCGGTTCTTCGACGCCCGCAAGATGATGTCCGCGATGGCCTCCGGCAAGGGCATGCCCGGCATGCCGGGGATCCCGGGCATGGGCGGCGGCGCCAAGAAGTCCGGCAAGAAGGCCCCGCAGGCCAAGGGCAAGCGCAAGAGCGGCAACCCGCTGAAGCGCGCCCAGGAGGAGGCCGCGGCCGCCGAGCGCCGCGCGCTCGGCCCGGGCGCCGGCCAGGGCCCGGCGGACGGCGGCGCGTTCGGCCTCGGCGCGGGCAAGGGCCCGGCCGACTTCGAGCTGCCCAAGGAGTTCAAGGACCTGCTGTAGTCCTCCGACCGGCTCCCGTCGGCCCGTCGTCCGGTGTTTCCGGGCGGCGGGCCGATCGCGTGTCCGATGATGGGGGCATGCGAGTGATGATCAGGGCCCCGAGGGCCGAGGACACGGCCGGGTACGCCGAAGCGGTCCGGCGGTCCGCCGAACACATCGGACGGTGGAACCCGGTCGAGCCGGACGGACTGCCCGACCTGCTGAAGCGCCAGGGGTCCGGGCTGCGCACCTTCCTGATCGTCGACCGGGAGACCGGCGGACTGGTCGGCAAGGTGAACGTCGCCAACATCGTGATGGGCCGGTTCTGCAACGCCTCGCTGGGCTACGACTCGTACGTCCCGTTCAACGGCACCGGGCGGATGACCGAGGGCATGCGGCTGGTCGTGGACCGCTGCTTCGCCCCGCAGACCGCCGACGGGCTCGGGCTGCACCGGCTGGAGATCAACGTGCAGCCGGAGAACGAGCGCTCGATCGCGATGGCCAAGCGGCTGGGCTTCCGGCACGAGGGCTTCACCCCGCGGATGCTGTTCCTCCAGGGGGACTGGCGCGACCACGAGCGGTTCGCGCTGACCGCCGAGGAGTGGCCGGGCGCAGCGGCATAGTCGCTGGTGGGAGGGGTCGGCGCGGCCGTCCGGCGGTCCGGGCGCGGCGTTGCGATTGGCCCGCCCGAGCACCTGTCCGTATTGTCCGATGGGTGACCGAACCCGTGCCGCCACGTCAGACCCCCGACCAGCCCTGGCGTTCGGAGGGCGCCCCGCCCCCGCCGCCGCCCAAGCGCCGGATGCCCGGCGGCTGGGTGGGCCTCGCCCTCACCGCCCTCGTGGTGTTCCTGATCTCGGACCTGCTGCTGTCCTTCTTCGGCCCCGCCGGTGCCACCACGATCTCGTACACCGAGTTCAACAACCAGCTGAACAAGGGCAACATCACCAAGATCTACGCCAAGGGCGACGCGATCGAGGGCACCCTCAAGAGCGCCCAGCCCAAGCCGGACGGCGGCAAGGGCGACTACACCGAGTTCGACACCCAGCGGCCCTCCTTCGCGGGCGACAACCTCTGGACCACCCTGCAGCAGCAGGGCGTCGAGGTCACCGCCACCTCGCCGGTCCAGCAGCGCAGCTTCCTCACCAACCTGCTGATCTCGCTCGCCCCGATGCTGCTGCTGATCTTCATCTGGGTGCTGCTCGCCCGCCGGATGGCCGGCGGGCTCGGCGGCGGACCGCTCGGCCGCAAGGCCCCGCCGAAGCCGGTCACCGCCGAGGAGGGCAAGCGCACCACCTTCGCCGACGTGGCCGGCATCGACGAGGTCGAGGCCGAACTCACCGAGGTCGTCGACTACTTGAAGAACCCCGAGCGGTACCGCAGGCTCGGCGCCAAGATGCCGCGCGGCGTGCTGCTGAGCGGCCCGCCCGGAACCGGCAAGACCCTGCTGGCCCGGGCCGTGGCCGGCGAGGCGAACGTGCCGTTCTTCTCCGCCTCCGCCTCCGAGTTCATCGAGATGATCGTCGGCGTCGGCGCCAGCCGGGTCCGCGAGCTGTTCGCCGAGGCCCGCAAGGTCGCCCCGGCGATCATCTTCATCGACGAGATCGACACCATCGGCCGCCAGCGCGGCGCCGGCGGCGGCATGGGCGGGCACGACGAGCGCGAGCAGACCCTCAACCAGATCCTCACCGAGATGGACGGCTTCAGCGGCTCCGAGGGCGTCATCGTGATCGCCGCGACCAACCGGGCGGACGTGCTCGACCCGGCCCTGCTGCGCCCCGGCCGCTTCGACCGGCGGATCACCGTCAGCCCGCCCGACCGGGAGGGCCGCGCGGCGATCCTGCGCATCCACAGCCGCAGCGTCCCGCTGGCGGGCGACACCGACCTCAACCAGCTGGCCAAGGTCACGCCGGGGATGACCGGCGCCGAACTCGCCAACCTGGTCAACGAGGCCGCGCTGCTGGCCGTCAAGCGCAAGCAGGACGCGGTCAACGAGCGGGACCTCTCGGACGCGCTGGAGAAGGTCCAGCTCGGCGCGGTGCGGCCGCTGGTGATGCCGCAGGAGGAGCGCGAGCGCACGGCGTACCACGAGAGCGGGCACGCGCTGCTGGGCATGCTCCAGCCCGGTGCGGACCCGGTCCGCAAGATCACCATCGTGCCGCGCGGCCGGGCGCTCGGCGTCACGCTCTCCACCCCGGAGAACGACCGCTACTCGTACACCGAGCCGTACCTGCGCGGCCGGATCATCGGCGCGCTCGGCGGCATGGCGGCCGAGCAGGTGGTCTACGGGGTGATCACCACCGGTGCGGAGAGCGACCTGGAGCAGGTCACCAACATCGCCCGCGGGATGGCCGGACGCTGGGGGATGAGCGAGCGGGTCGGCCGGCTCACCGCGGTGCCCTCCGACCCGCAGGGCGCGTACGGGCTCTCCGCCGCGCCGACCACCCTGGACGCGGTGGACGAGGAGGCGCGGCGGATCGTCTCCGAGTGCTACGACGACGCGGTGCGGATCCTGACCGAGCAGCGGCACCGGCTGGACGCGCTGGCCGCGGCGCTGCTGGAGGCGGAGACGCTGGACGAGGCGGCGGCGTACCGGGCGGCGGGGGTGCCGCGGGAGGGCTCCGAGGGGGCCGAGGGTTCCGACGGGCCGGCCGGCGGGTCCGGCGGGCCTGGTGGGTCCGACGGGGCCGACGGGGCCGACGGGAAGTCGATCGACCGGGCGTGAAGCCGGGGGCCGGGGCGCTCGCCATGGTGGCGGGCGCCCCCGGTTTTTCGTCCCCTCTGCGGACTCCTCGCCCCTCCTCTGCGGCCTCCTCGCCCCTCCTCGTCCCGCCTAGCGCGACCGTTCGGCGACCAGGTAGCGGAACAGGTTCTCCATCCGTACCGAGCCGTCCGCGCGCAGGTACGGCTGGAGCACCTCCTCCAGCTCCTTGGCCACCAGCGAGGCCCCGGAGAACTCCTCGGCCGGCTCGAACAGGCCGGTGGAGAGCAGCCCGCGCACCGCGCTGTCGAGGTCGGCGTAGGCGAACGGGCAGCTCACCCGGCCGCTGCCGGCCGGACGCAGGCCGGCCGGGGCCAGCAGGTCCTCCAGCGCGCCGGGCGCGCTCAGCTCGAACGGGTCGCGCGCGGTGGTCCGGCCCGCCATCCGCCGGGCCACGTCCAGCACCGGGGCGCTCTCGCAGCGCTCCGGCGGGCCCCAGGCGGCCAGCACCACGTGCCCGCCCGGGAGGGTGAGCCGGGCGGCCTCGGCGACCACCGGCCCGGCGTCGGCGGCCCCGGGCAGCTGCTCGAAAACCGTCACCAGCGAATGGGCCGAGCGGGCGACGGCCGCCGACGTCCGGGGCCCCGCGCACACCCGCAGCCGGCGGTCGTGGGCCAGCTCGCGCAGCTCGTCCCGCGGCTCCTGCCCGGCGACCTGGGCGCCCCGGCCGGCCGCGAGCAGCAGGGCCAGCCCGGAGCGGCAGCCCAGGCCCAGCACGCTGCTCGCCGGGCCGACCTCCAGCCGGTCGTAGACCGCCTCGTAGAGCGGCACCAGCATGCGTTCCTGGATCTCCGCCCAGTCGCGCGCCCGCGCGGGGCGGGCCGCCCCGGTCCGCGGGTGGTGCGGGCGTGCGCCCGTCGGTCGTGCGGTCGTGCCGGTCGTGCGAGCTGAAGCCATGGCGGCCTCCCATCCGGTCCTTCGGTGCGCTGCTACGGCTCCCCCAAAGTCCCGCCCCACACCAGCGAACAGCGGGTCGGGCCCGGCGTCCAGAGGGGTGCAGGGTGGTGCGCGCGTGTCGCGGTGGTGCGCCCCCGCCCGGTGATACCGATTCGAAACCGGGGCCCCGGGCCCCGTACCATTCGCCCCATGGCTAAGGCACCCGTTCTCACCCCTCAGGCGGAAGACTTCCCGCGCTGGTACCAGGACCTCATCAACAAGGCCGAGCTGGCCGACAACGGTCCGGTGCGCGGCACCATGGTCATCCGACCGTACGGCTACGGCCTGTGGGAGCGGATGCAGCAGGAGATGGACGCGCGGATCAAGAAGGCCGGCGCGCAGAACGCCTACTTCCCGATGTTCATCCCGCAGTCCTACCTGACCAAGGAGGCCGAGCACGTCGAGGGCTTCGCCCCCGAGCTCGCGGTGGTCACCCACGGCGGCGGCAAGCAGCTGGAGGAGCCGGTCGTCGTCCGGCCGACCTCCGAGACGATCATCAACGAGTACTTCTCGAAGTGGGTGCAGAGCCACCGCGACCTGCCCCTGCTGATCAACCAGTGGGCCAACGTGGTCCGTTGGGAGCTCCGCCCGCGCGTCTTCCTGCGCACCACCGAGTTCCTCTGGCAGGAGGGCCACACCGCCCACGCCACCTACGAGGACGCCCGCGAGTACGCCTCGATGATCCACACCCAGGTCTACGGCGACTTCATGACGAACGTGCTCGGCATCGACGTCGTGCTCGGCCGCAAGACCGCCAAGGAGCGCTTCGCCGGCGCCATCAACACCCTCACCCTCGAGGGCATGATGGGCGACGGCAAGGCGCTGCAGATGGGCACCAGCCACGAGCTGGGCCAGAACTTCGCCAAGGCGTTCAACACCACCTACCAGCTGCAGGGCGCCGAGCGCGAGTACGTCTGGCAGACCTCCTGGGGCGTCTCGACCCGCATGGTCGGCGGCCTGATCATGTCCCACGGCGACGACAACGGCCTGCGGGTGCCCCCGCGCCTGGCCGCCGTCCAGGCCGTCGTGCTCGCGATCAAGGGCGACGACGCGGTCATCGCCAAGGTCCGCGAGATCGGCGCCCAGCTGGAGGCCGTCGGCATCCGGGTCGTGGTCGACGACCGCACCGACACCCCGTTCGGCCGCCGTGCCGTCGACTGGGAGCTCAAGGGCGTCCCGCTGCGCATCGAGGTCGGCCCGCGCGACCTGGAGAACGGCACCGCGATGCTGGCCCGCCGCATCCCGGGCGGCAAGGAGCCGGTCTCCATCGACGCCCTGGCCGCGCTGCTCCCGGGCGTGCTGGAGGAGGACCAGGCGCTGCTGCTGCGCCAGTCCCGCGAGCGCCGCGAGTCCCGCACGGTCGACGTCAAGACCATCGACGAGGCCATCGAGGCCGCCGCGACCGGCTGGGGCCGGATCTCCTGGGCCGACCTCGGCGCGGAGGGCGAGGCCAAGCTGGCCGAGCAGGGCGTCACGGTCCGCTGCATCGTCGCGGCCGACGGCTCGGTGCCGCTGGCGGACGACCAGGAAGGCAATGTCGCGCTCGTCGCCCGGGCGTACTGACATCCGTTCGGTGTTCGGTGGATGTCCGGTGGATGTCCGCCGGGCGCCGGTCGCCCACGGGTAATGACCGGCACCGGCGACATTTGCCCGGAATGCGGATGGGTAAGAATCCGGTAACTGTTCCGGTGCGTCCCCGCGGGGGACATCCCTACTGGCCGGTCAACTCCCGGTATTAACCGAATAGCGGTACGGTGTACGGCCCGTGGCCCTGTCAATCCGGCAGGCCCACGGGCCGTACGTCCTGGGTGGCGACAGCCCGCCCCCCGGACGGAATTCATCAGGCCCGCCGACGTTGCGACGGGCCCAAACCGGCAGGGGGTTGGTCTTGCGTCAGATCCGGAACGCGCAATTCGCGCGCGGCCTCGCATTCCTGGGAGTTCCCTGTGAATTCCCCGGGAACGAGAACATGCGGAACATCGGCTCGCACTCCATCGTTGGTCTAGCGTGAGCACGACACAGCCCCTCGTTCTCGCGGCCGAACTGGCCGCCGCCTGGAGTGACATCCAGGCCTACCACCAGGACCTTCCCGATCTGGCCTCGCCCGAGGCCCTGATCGGCGAGTCCTCCTCGGCCTGCGGGACGCGGCTCGGTTTCGAGCGCCTCCTCCACGAGGCCGCCCACGGTCTGGCCGCGGCCCGGGACATCCGGGACACCTCGCGCGCCGGCCGCTACCACAACCGGCGCTTCCTGATGCTCGCTTCCGAGCTGGGCCTGGCGCACCCGGTCGAGCCGCACGCGAGCAGCGGCTTCTCCCAGGTGACCATGCTCAAGGAGACCCAGGAGCGGTACGCCGAGACCATCGAACGCCTGGACCGTGCCCTCGGGGCGCACCAGGAGGCGGTGGCCGGCGACGGCGCGACGCGCGCCTTCCGCGGCCCGGCGGCCCGGCACGGCTCCTCCGGGGGCGGCGTGCGGGTCAAGGCGGTCTGCGGGTGCGGGCGCAACGTCCGGGTCGTTCCCTCGGTGCTCGCGCAGGCGTCCATCGTCTGCGGCGCGTGCCAGCAGCCGTTCAAGATCGCTTAAGTCGCTCATGCCGCTCACGTCGCTTGAGCGGTTGACGTCCCGACGGGCTGCTGTGCGGGCAGCGGTCCGGCCGGATGGGCGGCGCGGAGCGGAGTGGAGCGGTACGGGCGGTGCACGCGGGGCCGGCGGTACCGGCAGCGGCGGCAGCGCCGAGTGAGCGGTGACAGGCGGTAGCAGTACCAGGCAGTACAGGCAGTACAGGCCGTACGAGCAGTACGGAACGAGCGGTACAGCAGGACAGCGGTGATGTCTTCGGGTTGGACCGGGAGCGGGGGCTCCCGGTCGAGCCCTGACCGGGTGCCCGGTCCCGCGTACAGGCGGTTCTCGCCGATGTGGCAGAATGGACAGCTGAGTACTCGGCAGCCGAGCAGGACCCCTCTCTCCTACGGCTGGCGTGTCCCTTGAACGGTCCGCCCCGCAACCCCACGCGACGGCGAGCCCGCTCACCCACGTCAACACCAGGAGAATCCACTCCCGTGGCAGTCAAGATCAAGCTGAAGCGTCTCGGCAAGATTCGCTCCCCGCACTACCGCATCGTCGTCGCCGACGCCCGCACCAAGCGTGACGGTCGCGCGATCGAGGAGATCGGCATCTACCAGCCGACCTACAACCCCTCGAAGATCGAGGTCGACAGCGACCGCGCCCAGTACTGGCTGTCCGTCGGCGCCCAGCCGACCGAGCCGGTGCTCGCCATCCTGAAGCTGACCGGCGACTGGCAGAAGTTCAAGGGCCTGCCGGCTCCGGCTCCGCTGCTCGTTGCCGAGCCGAAGGTCGAGGACTTCTCGCACCTGTTCGCGAAGGCCGTCGCCGGCTTCGAGGACGCCACCACCGGTGTCGCCATCACCCCGAAGGCCAAGAAGTCGGACAAGGCCGAGGCCGAGTCCGACGCCGCCGCCGAGGCCTGATCGTGATCGAGGACGCCCTCGACCACCTGGTGAAGGGCATCGTCGAGCACCCCGACGAGGTGCAGGTGCGCTCGCGCAACCTGCGTCGGGGGAACACCATCGAGGTGCGAGTGCACCCCGATGACCTCGGCAAGGTGATCGGCCGGGGCGGCCGTACGGCGCGCGCTCTGCGCACCGTGGTCGGCGCCCTCGGCGGTCGCAACGTCCGGGTCGACCTGGTCGACGTGGACAACATTCGCTGACGCCGCTGCTCGTTCAGCCGTCAGGGCTTGTGAGGCCGACCGGGACGCATGTCGTCCCGGTCGGCCTTTCGCATTTCCATCAGCATTTCCGTCGCTTCATGGCTTAGCAGTCCGTCGCTTCGCAGCCCGTCGCTTTTCGTTGCGGCTCAGGAACTCCAGGAGAACGATCACCGTGCAGCTCGTCGTCGGCAAGATCGGCCGTGCCCACGGCATCAGGGGGGACGTCAGTGTCGAGGTCCGCACCGACGAGCCGGAGCTCCGGCTCGGCCCCGGTGCCGTCCTGCTCACCGACCCCGCGTCGACCGGACCGCTGACCGTCGAGTCCGGCCGGGTGCACAGCGGCCGGCTGCTGCTGCGCTTCGCCGGCGTCAAGGACCGCAACGCGGCCGAGGCCCTCCGCGGCACCGTGCTCATCTCCGAGGTCGACCCGGAGGAGAGCCCCGAGGACCCGGAGGAGTACTACGACCACCAGCTGATCGGCCTGGACGTGGTGCTGCTGGACGGCACCCCGGTCGGCGAGCTGACCGAGATCGTCCACCTGCCCTACCAGGACCTGCTCACGGTCAAGAAGGCCGACGGGACGGAGGTGCTGGTGCCCTTCGTCAGCCAGATCGTGCCGACCATCGACCTGGAGAACCAGCGCGCCGTGATCACCCCGCCGCCCGGGCTGATCGACATGGAGCAGGCCGAGGTCGCGGGGACCTCCTCGGCCGAGCGCGGCGAGGACTCGGAGGAGTCGGAGTGACCGTCGAGGAGCGCGCCGGGGCGGGTGTCGAGGTCGGCGCCGAGGCGGCGTCGAGCGGTGCGGTGTCGACTGGTGCGGTGTCCGGCGGGGTGCAGAGCGGCATGCGGATCGACGTCGTCACGATCTTCCCGGAGTACCTGGAGCCGCTGGACGTCTCGCTGGTCGGCAAGGCCCGCGCCCGCGGGCAGCTGGACGTGCACGTCCACGACCTGCGCGGATGGACCCACGACGTGCACCGCACGGTCGACGACAGCCCGTACGGCGGCGGCCCCGGCATGGTGATGAAGCCCGAGCCGTGGGGCGAGGCGCTGGACGCGGTGGTCGCCGGCGGCCCCGAGGGCCAGGTGCCCACCCTGGTCGTGCCGACCCCGAGCGGGCGCCCGTTCACCCAGGAGCTCGCCCAGGAACTGGCCGGGCGCCCCTGGCTGGCCTTCACCCCCGCCCGGTACGAGGGCATCGACCGCCGGGTGATCGAGGAGGCCGCCACCCGGATGCCGGTGGTCGAGGCCTCGATCGGCGACTACGTGCTGGCCGGCGGCGAGGTCGCCGTGCTGGTGATGGTCGAGGCGATCGCCCGACTGCTGCCCGGAGTGCTCGGCAACGCCGAGTCCCACCGCGATGACTCCTTCGCGCCGGGCGCGATGGCCGACCTGCTGGAGGGCCCGGTCTACACCAAGCCCGCCGAGTGGCGCGGCCGTACGGTGCCGGACGTGCTGCTCAGCGGCAACCACGGCAAGATCGCCCGCTGGCGCCGCGAGCAGGCCTTCGCCCGGACCCTGGCGAACCGGCCCGACCTGGTCGAGCGCTGGCAGTACGGCGCCTTCGACAAGAAGGAGCGCGAGGCGCTGAGCATCCTCGGCCTGGCCTGGGACGAGGGGCTCGGCCGATTTCGGTCCACGGCCGTTGATGTGGAAGAATAGGCGGCTGCTGTCTGTCGCTGGTTCCCTCCTGTAGGGGACACGTGGACCGGCGCCCTCGCCACGGGGGGATCGCCGTCAGCCGATGCGGCCCGCAGCGAACCCCATTGTGACGATTTTCCGTGGGCGGCCCGTGGCGCCTGCGATGGAGAGCAACATGAGCAACAAGCTCGCTGCTGTCGACGCGGCCTCGCTGCGTAGCGACATCCCGGCCTTCCGCGCCGGTGACACCCTGAAGGTTCACGTCCGGGTCATCGAGGGCAACCGCTCCCGTGTCCAGGTCTTCCAGGGCGTCGTCATCCGCCGCCACGGCGCCGGCATCGGTGAGACCTTCACCGTTCGCAAGGTCAGCTTCAACGTCGGCGTGGAGCGCACCTTCCCGGTGCACACCCCGGTCGTCGAGAAGATCGAGGTCGTGACCCGCGGTGCGGTTCGCCGCGCCAAGCTGTACTACCTGCGTGACCTCCGCGGCAAGGCCGCGAAGATCAAGGAGAAGCGCGACCGCTGATCCACCGGCCCCCGGCCTCGCCGGGGGATCGGAACGCTCTGAGGGGGCCGAGTGGCCGCAAGGTAAGCTCACCCCCCGATGAGCACGCACGAACCACCCGCGGACCGCGACGGCAGTCCCGCACCCACCGGTGCGGACTCGCTGTCGCGGTCCGCGGTCGTTTCCGGGGGTGGCGTCGTCGGCGCGGAGCGCGCCGACGGGCCGGAGCACGCTGAGGTACTGGAGCAGGCCGAGGGCCCGGAGCGGACCGGCGGCTCCGGCGGCGACGGCTCGGACCAGTCGGACGAGTCGGAGCAGGACGAGGAGCCCGGGCGCTCGCGTTCGCGGGACCTGCTGCTGTTGGTCGGGATCTGCCTGACGGCCCTGCTGCTGGCGAACGCCTTCGTCGCGCGTCCCTTCTCGGTGCCCTCCGGGTCGATGGAGGAGACCCTGCGCCCCGGCGACCGGCTGGTCGCGTACCAGCTCGCCTACGCCTTCGGCGGCCATCCCCAGCGGGGCGACGTCGTGGTCTTCGACGGGAGGGGCTCCTTCCTCCGCGAGTCGGCGAAGCCACCCACGTTCTGGGACGGCCTGCGCTCGTTCGCCCAGGACCTCGGGCTGGCCCCGGCCGGGGACACCGTCTACGTCAAGCGCGTGATCGGCGTCGGCGGGGACCGGGTGACCAGCACCGGGCCGGGCGCGCCGATCACCGTCAACGGCGTGCCGATCGACGAGACCTCCTACCTGTCCCCGGGCGACGACCCGTCGAGCGTGGCCTTCGACATCGTCGTGCCGGCCGGCAAGCTGTGGGTTATGGGCGACCACCGCAGCGCCTCCCGGGACTCCCGCGACCACCTCGGCGATCCCGGTGGCGGCTTCGTGCCCGAGAAGAAGGTGATCGGCCGGGCGGACTGGGTGGTCTACCCGTTCTCGCGCTGGACCAGCCTGGACCGGCCCGCGGCCTTCGCCGCGACTGCGGGGACAGGCGGTCATGGGGACCAGGGGTAGGGGGCGGCTCGACGACCGCCCGGCTGCCGGAGGCCCGAGTGCGGGGGGACCGGCCGCAGGGGGTCCGGCTACGGCCGGTCCGGTGCGCGGGGGACCGGGGGAGGACGGTGCGGCAGGCCGTGGACCGGCAGGGGCCCCGTCGGCGCGCGGCCGGGCCGAGCGCCGTCGCAGTGCCCGCAAGGCCGCCCGTCGGCGCAAGCGCTCGCTGGTCCGCGAAGTGCCCATGATCGTCCTGGTGGCCCTGCTGGTGGCGCTGGTGATGAAGACCTTCCTGGTCCAGGTGTTCGTGATCCCCTCGGGTTCGATGGAGCAGACCATCCTGATCGGGGACCGGGTACTGGTGGACAAGCTGACCCCCTGGTTCGGCAGTGAGCCGCAGCGCGGCGACATCGTGGTGTTCAAGGACCCGGGCGGCTGGCTGGAGCGCGACCGCAAGCCGTCCGAGGACGGCCCGGTGCTGGGCGCGGCCAAGCAGGTGCTGACCTTCGTCGGACTGCTGCCCTCCGACAACGAGCAGGACCTGATCAAGCGGGTGATCGGCGTCGGCGGGGACACCGTCGAGTGCTGCGACGCGCAGGGGCGCCTCAGCGTCAACGGCCACCCGGTGGAGGAGTCCTACCTCGCGCCCGGCAACCCGCCGTCCCGGCAGGCCTTCAGGATCCAGGTGCCGCAGGGGCGGCTGTGGGTCATGGGTGACCACCGGGACGTCTCCGCCGACTCCCGTTTCCACATGGGCAATCCGGGACAGGGGACGATCCCGCTGAGCGGCGTGGTCGGTCGCGCGTTCGTGACCGCCTGGCCGCTGGACCGCTTCCATCAACTCGATGCGCCCGGTTCACTCTCCTCTCTCGCCCGGATGCCGCAGGCCGGCGGAACTGCCGCGGGATCGGTGGGCGTTGGGCCGGTTCCTGCGGAACCGCCGCTCGTTATGGGGGTGTTGGGCATCCTTCCGCTCGTCGTTCGCCGGTCGGGGCGGCCTCCGGAGTGAGCCGCACCGGCCGCCGACCGGACGGGCCTCGCGTGTGGGACCGCGAGCCGGATGCCTTGGAGTGATAGAGAAGTGCAGGTGCGGCCGGGAGTGGTCCCGGTCGCGGGCCGAGGCTGTGCTGGTGTCAGGGGAGTCCGCGGTGGGCAGCCCTGAGGCGTTCATGGTCGTGGTGAGCGTGGTGCCCGCTGTGCGGCACTCTGAGCGCGGGCGCGCGGGCGTCCGCACAGCAGGGAGGAGACGTTGTGGGGGATTTGGTGATCGGCGCCCGATCAGGCGCCGGAGAGCCCGAGGGCCCAGGCCGTCGGGCGGACCGGTCCACCGAGTCCGCGGCCTCCTCGGCCTCGGTCGAGGACGCGGCGGCGCAGACCGCCGACGGGCAGGGCGGTGCCGGGTCGGAGGACTCCCCGGGCTCCCCGCACGCGGAGGCCGAGTCCGCGGACGGCTCGGAGTCGGAGGCTCCGTCCAAGCCGCGCAAGCAGCGCTCGTTCTGGAAGGAACTGCCGATCCTGGTCGGCATCGCGCTCATCCTCGCGCTGGTGATCAAGACGTTCTTCGTCCAGGCGTTCTCCATTCCGTCGGAATCGATGCAGAACACGCTGCAGGTCGGCGACCGCGTCCTGGTCGACAAGCTGACCCCGTGGTTCGGGGCCGAACCCGAGCGCGGTGAGGTCGTGGTGTTCCACGACCCGGGCGGCTGGCTGAGCGACGAGCCGACCCAGCAGAGCAGCAACTCCTTCCTCCGCGGTGTGCAGGACGTGCTCAGCTTCGTCGGCCTGATGCCCTCCGCCAACGAGAAGGACCTGATCAAGCGGGTCATCGCGGTCGGCGGGGACACCGTCGAGTGCGAGGGCGAGGGGCCGGTCAAGGTCAACGGCGTCGCGCTCAACGAGCCGTACGTCTACCAGGGCAACACCCCGTGCGGCGACCACCCGTTCGGCCCGGTCAAGGTGCCCAAGGACCGGATCTGGGTCATGGGCGACCACCGCGCCAACTCGCTGGACTCCCGCTTCCACATGGACCAGCCGGGCGGCGGCACCGTCCCGGTGGACAACGTGATCGGGCGTGCCTTCGTGGTGGCCTGGCCGGTCGGCCACTGGTCGACGCTGCCGGTGCCGGACACCTTCGACCAGAAGGGCCTGGCGGCGGCCGCGCCGATGGCGCCCCCCGTGGCCGGTGCGGTGGGGGCCGTCGCCCTGCTCCCGCTGGTGCGGCGGGTGCGTGGCCGGGCGGAGAGCCGCAAGGAGTCCTGAGCTCCACCGGATCGTGTTCCGCCGGGTTGGCCCCGGCTCTTGCGCGGGCCGTGGTACCGACGAGTAATCTGCTCGGACGTGCCACGGCCCGCCGGCGTTTCCGCCCGTGCCTCCGGCGTGCCAGTGGTGTTCTCCGGTCGGCCAGAGGTGGACGGTGTCGATGAGCAGTGTCGTGGAGCAGACGGCCGACCACCCGACCGCGCCCGCCCGTGCGGGCCGTCGGCCCGCCGCGGTGCTGCAGGGCGTCGCCCTGGCACTCGGGCTGGTGCTGATGGTCGGCGGCTTCGCGCTGATCGCGATCGACTACCGGCCGTACAAGATCCCCACCGCCTCGATGCACCCGACGCTGCGCGTCGGGGACACCGTGCTCGCCCGCAAGGTCGGCGGCGGCGACATCGGGCGGGGCGACGTGGTGGTCTTCCGGGACCAGGCCTGGGGCGGCGAACTCATGGTCAAGCGGGTGGTCGCGGTCGGCGGGGACACCGTCGCCACCAGCGGGGCCGATCACCGGCTGACGGTCGACGGGCAGCCGGTGGACGAGCCCTACCTCGCGACGCAGGGCGGCCAGGGCCAGCCGTTCAGCGTGACGGTGCCGCAGGGCCGGCTGTTCCTGCTCGGCGACAACCGGGTGGGCTCGCTGGACTCCCGCACCCACCTGGAGGTGGACGGCGGGACCGTCCCGGCCGAGGCCGTCGAGGCGAGGGTCGAGGCCACCGTGCTGCCCTTCGGCCGGACGGGCCTGCTCGACCGGGTCACGGACTTCGACGGCTTCGCGGGCCCGAAGGCCTCGCCGCCGGGGCCGCTGGAGCCCTCCGCCTACGCCGCCGTCGCGGGCGCGGCGCTGATCCTCGTGACCTCGGCGGTGGGCGGGGTGGCGGGTCTGGCCCGCCGGCTCCGGGGGCGCAACTCCTGAGCGGGGCCGCCGCCCCGCGGGCCGCTCTGCCGAACATCGCCCCGGACGACCACGCCGGGTGGCAGGATCGGTAACGCCACCGATGCGAACGGAAGGAGCGTGGAGCGCCGCCATGACAGCACGGCGCCGCAGAGCGGCGCGGATCCTGCTGCTGGACGGGCTGGACCGCATCCTCCTCTTCCTGGGGGCCGACCCGGCCACTCCGGGGGAGACGTGGTGGTTCACGCCCGGGG
The DNA here is from genome assembly GCF_053598475.1 of Kitasatospora sp. NPDC001119. Lineage (NCBI taxonomy): Bacteria > Bacillati > Actinomycetota > Actinomycetes > Kitasatosporales > Streptomycetaceae > Kitasatospora > Kitasatospora sp. NPDC001119. The sequence continues at coordinate 52,287 of NZ_JBSFKI010000031.1, read as the reverse complement.
GAGGCTTGGAGGCGGGGGAGGACGTGCGGGAGGCCGCCGAGCGGGAGCTCGCCGAGGAGACCGGCCTGCGGGGTGTGGACCTGGGGCCCTTGGTGGCGTACGGCACGGTGTCGTTCTCCTTTCAGGGACAGCGCTACGAGCAGGAGCAGTGGTTCCACCTGGCCCGGACCACGGAGACGGTGCTGGACCACTCGGGCATGGGCGCCGACGAGCACGCCCAGTTGCTCGCGGCGCGTTGGTGGACGGTCGAGGAACTGAGGGGGACCGCCGAGACGGTCTATCCGGTCGGTCTGGCGGACTTCCTGGAGCGGCTGCTGGTCGAGGGCCCGCCGGTGGACCCGGTACGGCTCTGACCGTGGGTGCGGTGGTCCACAATGGGTGGACGTGACAAGTTGAGGGGACGCCTGGATGAGTGCCGAAGATCTCGAGAAGTACGAGACCGAGATGGAGCTCAAGCTCTACCGGGAGTACCGGGACGTCGTCGGCCTGTTCAAGTACGTGATCGAGACCGAACGACGGTTCTACCTCACCAACGACTACGAGCTGCAGGTGCACTCGGTCCAGGGCGAGGTGTTCTTCGAGGTGTCGATGGCGGATGCGTGGGTCTGGGACATGTACCGGCCGGCCCGGTTCGTCCGCAAGGTCCGGGTGCTGACCTTCAAGGACGTGAACATCGAGGAACTCGCGAAGAGCGATCTGGAGCTGCCCTCGGACGAGTCCGGCTTCGGGAACTGACGTTGGACGACTCCGTCCCGCGTTGTCCAGCCGAATTTCGCGGGAACGGGGCTTCTCACCCCTGCGGGTGACAGGAGTTGTCCACAGGTCCGAGTTATCCACAGGGAACGGGAATTCCCGGGCCTCGCCGTGCGCGTTGGGGCAGCCTCCTCGGCGGAGGTGGTCACCATGCAGCACACCGTCGTGCAGGACCAGGCCGTACCGGACACGGCCGCAGCCGGGAAGGCCCCGCGGGCGATCCCGGACCGCAGCACCAGGAACGGGCTCGGCCGGTACGGGGAGCGGGTCGCCGCCCGCCGCCTCGCGGAGGCCGGGCTCCGCATCCTGGACCTCAACTGGCGCTGCGCCGAGGGCGAGCTGGACATCGTCGCCCTCGACGGCGACACCGTGGCGGTCTGCGAGGTGAAGACCCGCTCCGAGCGGGGTTTCCAGCAGCCCACCGAGGCCATCGACCGGGCCAAGGCCGCCCGGCTGCAACGCCTGGCCGAGCGCTGGATGGCCGAGCGCTGGCCCGATCACTTCGCCCGGCTGGCCGGCCCCGGCTACGACCCGGGGCCCACCGATCCGCAGTGGCCTCCCGCCCCACCGGGCGGGGTGCGGATCGACCTGGTCGCGGTGGTCAACCGGGCGCGGGGTGCGGCCCTGGTCGACCACCTGCGGGGGGTGGTCTGAGATGGCCTTCGCCCGTACCTGTTCCGTCGCGCTCGTCGGCGTCGACGGAGTGATCGTCGAGGTCCAGGCCGATCTGGAGCCCGGGGTGGCCGCGTTCACCCTGGTCGGCCTGCCCGACAAGGCGCTCACCGAGGCCCGCGACCGGGTCCGTGCCGCGGTCGTGAACAGCGGCGAGGCCTGGCCGCAGCGGAAGCTGACGGTCGGCCTCAGCCCCGCCTCGGTGCCCAAGAGCGGCAGCGGCTTCGACCTCGCGGTGGCCTGCGCCGTGCTGGCCGCCGCCGAACGGCTCGACCCCTCCGCGATCGCCGACCTGCTGATCATCGGCGAGCTGGGGCTGGACGGCCGGGTGCGGCCGGTCAGAGGGGTGCTGCCGTCGGTGCTGGCCGCCGCCGACGCCGGGTACCAGCGGGTCGTGGTCGCCGAGCAGACCGCACCCGAGGCCTCGCTCGTCCCCGGGGTGACGGTGATCGGCGTCCGCAGCCTGCGCCAGCTCGTCGCCATCCTGACCGGCGCGGCGGCACCGGAGGAGCCGCCCGATCCGATCGGGGGCAGGCCCGATCCGCTGATGGCCGGCCTGATGCTGCCCAGCGCCGGCGTGCGGGGCCTGCCCGACGACAGGGCGGCCCGGCTGGACATGGCGGACGTGGCGGGCCAGTACGAGGCCCGACGGGCGCTGGAGATCGCCGCGGCCGGAGGGCACCACCTCTACCTGAAGGGCCCGCCGGGCGCGGGCAAGACGATGCTGGCGGAGCGGTTGCCCGCGCTGCTCCCGCCGCTGACCCAGAAGGAGGCGCTGGAGGTCACCGCCGTCCACTCGGTGGCGGGGCTGCTCCCGGCCGGGCGCCCACTGATCGACACCGCGCCCTACTGCGCCCCGCACCACTCCACGACGATGCCGGCCATCGTCGGCGGCGGCAGCGGTATGCCGAGACCGGGAGCGGTCTCGCTGGCCCACCGGGGCGTGCTCTTCCTGGACGAGGCACCGGAGTTCCCGGTCCGGGTGCTCGACGCGCTGCGCCAGCCGCTGGAGTCGGGCGAGGTGGTGATCGCCCGCTCGGCCGGATCACTGCGGCTCCCGGCCCGCTTCCTGCTCTGCCTGGCGGCCAACCCCTGTCCGTGCGGCCGGTACTCGCGGCGGGGCGAGGGTTGTGAGTGCACCCCCGCCATGGTCAGCCGCTACCAGGGGCGGCTCTCCGGGCCGCTGCTGGACCGGGTCGACCTCCAAGTCCAGGTGGCCCCGGTGACCAGGGTCGAGCTCATGGAACGGGACACCACGGCGGAGACCACCGAGACCGTCGCGGCCCGGGTGCTGGCCGCGCGGGAGCGGGCGGCGGCCCGGCTGGCGAACACCCCGTGGCGGACCAACGCGGAGGTCCCGGGCCACGAGCTGCGCACCCGCTGGCAGCTCACGGCCGGCGCACTCAACGACGCCGCACGGCAGTTGGAGCGGGGGCTGCTGACCGCTCGGGGCCTGGACCGGGTGCTCCGGGTCGCTTGGACGGTGGCCGACCTCGCCGGACGCGACCGGCCGGACCAACGGGACGTGCGCACCGCCCTGGTCCTGCGCACCGGGGTGGAGCACGGACTGCCGCTGACTGAGCGGGTCTTCGGGCGGCTCGGCGGAATCCCGGCCCAGCGCGCCAGCCCGGACGGCGACTTGTCCGGGGAGCCCGAGACGCCTGACGAGCGTTCGCGAAACCAGAAGGGTGAGGCATGAACCAGTTGCTGAGGCAACCTCGAATTCCCGGTGGTTCCGATGCCGGGCCCGGCCCCGGGGCCACCACCGAGACCGAGCCCGAACGCCTCGCCCGGGTGCTGCTCGGCCGACTCAGCGAGCCGGGGGACGCGGTGGTCGGTCGATGGCTCGCTCAACTTCCCGCCGTCGACGTGGTGAAGGCGATCCGGGACGGGACGGTGCCAGACCACCCCGGACTGGACGCCACCCGACTGTCCGGGTACCAGGCGCGGCTCCCGGGGCTGGACCCGCGGATGGACCTGAAACGGGTACGGGACGTCGGTGGGCGGTTCATCATTCCGGGGGACACGGAATGGCCCAGCCAACTCGACGACCTGGGTGACGGACGCCCGATCGGGCTCTGGGTGACGGGCACCGGCTCGCTGCGGCTGCTCGCGCTCCGCTCGGTCGCGATGGTGGGCTCCCGCGCCTGTACGGCCTACGGCGCCCACGTCGCGGGGGAGCTGTCCGCCCAACTGGCCGAACGCGGCTGGGTGGTCGTCTCCGGAGCCGCCTACGGGATCGACGCGGCCGCGCACCGCGGGGCGCTCGCGGTCGGTGGGACGACCGCCGCCGTACTCGCCTGCGGCGTCGACGTGGCCTATCCCAAGGGCAACGCCGAACTGATCCGGCGGATCGGCGTCCAGGGCCTGCTGGTCAGCGAACTCCCGCCCGGGGAGCACCCGAACCGCTTCCGCTTCGTCCTCCGCAACCGGGTCATCGCGGCGCTCACCCGGGGGACGGTGGTGGTCGAGGCGGCGGTGCGCAGCGGAGCCCTGAGCACGGCCCGACGGGCGCGGGACCTCAACCGCCACACCATGGGCGTCGCAGGCCCGGTGACCTCGGAACTCTCCGCCGGGGTGCACGCCCTGATCCGCAGCGGCGGTGCCACCCTGGTCACCGACGCGGCCGAGATCACCGAGCTGATCGGGGCGATCGGGGAGGACCTCGCGCCGCAGCGCAGCGGCCCGGTGCTCCCGCGCGACCTGCTGGAGCCGGCGGTGGCCCGGGTGCTGGAAGCCGTGCCGGCGACGGCGGAGGGCGCGCCGGTCGAGCGGCTGGCCCGGCAGTCCGGCCTCCCGCCGGACGAAGTCCTGCAACGGCTCTACGAGCTGGGGTCGCTCGGCTACGTGGAGCGGCACGGCGCGCACTGGCGCGTGGTGCGGAGGAGGTGAGCGCTGGGACCGGGAACACGTTTGGGTAGAGGGAACGCATGTCGGATCCGCCCGGCTGACCTGCCGATCCGGTTCTGCTGTCCGTCGCCCGGATCCGGTGTGCGAACGCCACCGGATCGGGGGACGACCGAGTGGCGGTAGCGCTTTGCAGTGAGTTGGTCACGCTACGCTCCACATGCCTTCCCTATCAGCACATGACTCGGCAGAACGGCGCAGACCAACGCATGCCCACACACATTCCCGGACACAGAGTGACCGGTGGCGCTCGGTCCTCGGGAGGGCCGCGGACCGAGCGGCGCCCCGCGTCCGACTACCCGTCCAAGTCGGCGGGGACGATGGGAGGCCTGTCCCGCCAGGGCGGGCGGCCGACGGTGGTGCCCCAGCCTACGGATGCGGCCCGGGGTGCCGAGCCGGCCCCGGGCGCCGGCGCGGCCGACCTCGACGGCGCGCCTGTCGGGGCGCCCGCCGGTGTGCCCCCCGGCGCGGTCGCGGCCGGCGCGCCCCGGCCGCCCGGCAGTGCGCCGGCCCGGGGCGCCACCTCTCCGGCGCTCGCCTCGCCGGTGTCCCCGCTCCGCCGGGAGAAGGCGGCGGACGGCGGCCAGGGGCAGGATGTCCGGGAGGTCGCGGCCCAGGGGCGCACCGCCCTCGAAGAGCTCTGGCGCTCCTACAAGGAGACCGGGGACCAGCGGCTGCGGGAGCAGCTGATCCTCCACTACTCACCGCTCGTCAAGTACGTGGCGGGGCGGGTCGGGGTCGGCCTGCCCTCCAACGTCGAACAGGCGGACTTCGTCTCCTCGGGGGTCTTCGGACTGATCGACGCGATCGAGAAGTTCGACATCGACCGCGCCATCAAGTTCGAGACCTACGCGATCAGCCGCATCCGGGGCGCGATCATCGACGAGCTGCGCGCCCTGGACTGGATCCCGCGCTCGGTGCGGCAGAAGGCGAAGGCGGTCGAGCGGACGTACGCGACGCTGGAGGCCCGGCTGCGCCGGACGCCGCACGAGCCCGAGGTCGCGGCCGAGATGGGCATCGCGATCGAGGACCTGCACGCCATCTTCAGCCAGCTGTCGCTCGCCAACGTGGTCGCGCTGGACGAACTGCTCCACCCGGTGGGGGAGGGCGGCGACCGGCTGAGCCTGATGGACACCCTGGTCGACCACGGTGCGGACAACCCGGTCGAGGTGGCCGAGGACCGCGAGCTGCGCAGACTGCTGGCCCAGGCGGTCAACACCCTCCCCGAGCGGGAGAAGACGGTGGTGACGCTCTACTACTACGAGGGCCTCACCCTCGCCGAGATCGGACAGGTGCTGGGGGTGACGGAGAGTCGGGTGAGTCAGATCCACACCAAGTCCGTCCTCCAGCTGCGCGCCAAGCTGTCGGACATCCGGTAGGGCGCCGACGACAAGGGCGCCGGCAGCCGGGGACCGACAGCAGGGTGCCGGCAGCGAAGGTGCCGGCCGGAGGGTGTCTGCCGTCGGTCGTCAGAAGCCGGTCGCCGGGCCCGGGCCCCGTTCCGATGCGCGGCGCCGTACCGGCCGGAGGTAGGGCTCCGTACAGTGGGACCGTGCCGAAGATCCGAGCGGCCACGGTGGCCGAGCATCGCCAGCTCCAGCGGGCAGCCCTCCTCGATGCTGCCCGCATCCTGCTGACCGAGGGTGGCATGGAGGCCCTGACCTTCCCCGCGCTCGCGGCGCGCGCCGGGCTGGCGCGCTCCTCGGTCTACGAGTACTTCCGCTCCCGCGCCGCCGTGGTCGAGGCGCTCTGTGAGGTGGACCTCCCGCTCTGGGCGGCCGAGATCGAGGCCGGGATGGCGAGCTGCGACACCGCCGTCGAGCGGATCGAGGCCTACGTCCGGGGCCAGCTGGCACTGGCCGCCGACCCCCGGCACCGCGCGGTGGTGGCGATCTCGGCGCTGGAGCTCGACGAGGCCGCGCGTGAGCGGATCAGGGCGGCGCACGGCAGGCTGGCCGGTCTGGTCGGCCGGACGCTGGAGGAACTCGGCCACGAGCAGCCCCGGCTCGCCGCGGCCCTGGTCCAGGGTGTCGTGGAGGCGGCGACCCGCAGGGCCGAGCAGGCCGCGACCGGGGGCCGCGCCGGCTGTGCGACCGAGAGCCCCGAGGAGATCGCCGACGCCGCCGTCGCGATGGTGCTGCGCGGGCTCGTCCGCGCCTGAGCCCGGCTCCGGGCCTGCCCTCGGCCCCGGCCCTGGCTCTAACCCGCACCCCACCCCCGGCCCGGCGCCCTACCCGTCCCCGCCGTCCAGCGGCAGCAGCCGGGCCGTGCCCGCGCCGAAGAGGGCCAGCGGGTCGAGGTAGCGGTTTCCGCGCAGCAGCCCCCAGTGCAGGCAGTCGCGCCCGGCGCAGTGCCGCCCGTCCGGAGCGAGCAGTCCGATCGTCTGTCCGGCGGCCACCGGGGTGCCGACCGGGACGGTGCCGGTGACGGGCAGATAGGTGGTCCGGAGCGGGGGAGAGCCCGAGCCCGGGTGGGAGACGGTCACCACCGGCCGTCCCGCCACCGGCCCGGAGAACGTGACCACTCCGGGAGCCGCCGCCCGGACCTCCGCCCCGGGTGCGGCGGCGAGGTCCACCCCCCGGTGCCCGGCGGCCCAGACCTTCGCCGGCGGCTCGAACCGGCCCAGCACCCCGTCCGAGCCACCCACCGGCCAGGCCCGCGCACCACCCCGCCCGGCCTCGCCGCCCGGGCCCGGGACGCCGACCGCACCGACCGCACCGACGGCACCGAAGCCTCCCAAAGCCCGTGAGGCTCCTGAGACGCCCGAGGCATAGGAAGCCCCCGGCGCCGCGAGCACGACCACGAGCACCACCGCCACCCACAGCGGCAGCACCCCGTGAGCCCGCCGACCGGCCCGACCCACCTGGCCCACCCCGATCACCCCGATCACCCCGATCACCCCGATCACCCCACCGAACCACCCGCGACCAGTCATGCCCGCAGGCTCGCCCCCGCGCCGCCCCCGCACCACCCACATCCGGATTCCTGTGGACAAACCGCCCCCACGCCCGAGCGCCATCCCCCAGGCGGGTGTACGGGCGCCGCCATCCGGTGTACAAACGGCATACCGGTGACGGACCCGGGGCAGGCGGTCGACCGACCCGCGTCCGCCCCCGCACCCGCCTCCGCGCCCACGCCGAGCTCCACCTCCGACTCCACCCCCGGCCGCCCCGCGCGACCCGCCCCGACCCCGCCGCCGCCCCACGGGAACGCTGCCGCAGCCCCACCGGAACCCGCCCACCCCGGCCGTTCCCCGGGCTCCTCCCAGGTCCTCGGCGGGCCCCCGGCCACGCGTGGAGTCGCCCGCCCCTCGGCGCTTCCCGTACACTTCACACGCGACCCGGTCCGCCGGGTCGACTTCGCACGCCCCGCCACCGGCGGCCGGACGCGGTTCGTCCGCAGCCCCGCCAGGTGCGAGTGCCGCTCGGTCCGCCGAGCCCGACCGGCCCCCGGGCCGGAAGGGTGGTAGCGGCTCGGCACGTTCGGGGCGTCAGGCGTGGCTGTCACCTGGCCGCCACGGACAAACCGAGACTGACCCGGTTGTGGGCTATCGCTGCGACGCAGTGCCGCTGCCGGGCCGTAACACCAAGGAGTACGGCAATGGCCGTCGTCACGATGCGGGAGCTGCTGGAGAGCGGCGTCCACTTCGGTCACCAGACCCGCCGCTGGAACCCGAAGATGAAGCGCTTCATCATCACCGAGCGCAACGGCATCTACATCATCGACCTCCTGCAGTCGCTGAACTACATCGACCGCGCCTTCGAGTTCATCAAGGAGACCGTTGCCCACGGCGGCAGCGTCCTCTTCGTCGGCACGAAGAAGCAGGCCCAGGAGGCCATCGCCGAGCAGGCCACCCGCGTGGGCATGCCCTACGTGAACCAGCGCTGGCTCGGCGGCATGCTGACCAACTTCTCGACCGTCTACAAGCGCCTTCAGCGTCTGAAGGAGCTCGGCGAGCTGGACTTCTCGGACGTGGCCGGCTCCGGTCTCACCAAGAAGGAGCTCCTGGTCCTCCAGCGCGAGCACGACAAGCTGGAGAAGACCCTCGGCGGTATCCGCGACATGCAGCGCGTTCCCAGCGCCGTCTGGATCGTGGACACCAAGAAGGAGCACATCGCGGTCGGCGAGGCCCGGAAGCTCAACATCCCGGTCGTCGCCATCCTCGACACCAACTGTGACCCGGACGAGGTCGACTACAAGATCCCGGGCAACGACGACGCGATCCGCTCCGTCACCCTGCTGACCCGCGTGATCGCCGACGCCGTGGCCGAGGGCCTGAAGTCCCGCGCCGGTGTCGCCAAGGGCGACGCCAAGGCCGAGCCGGGCGCCGACCAGCCGCTGGCCGCCTGGGAGAAGGACCTCATCGAGGGCGAGAAGAAGGCCGAGGAGGCCCCCGCCGAGGCCGCCGCCGAGGCCCCCGCCGCCGAGGAGGCCGCTGTCGAGGCCCCCGCCACCGAGGCGCCGGCCGAGCAGGCCTGACGTACCAAGGGTGAGGGGCACCGGCCGGTACGAAGCCGGCAGGTGCCCCTCTCTCCCGCGCCGGGGCCGAACCAGCGGTCCCGGCGCATCCCCACGCAGACACGCGAGACGCGAGAAGAGATTCACACCATGGCGAACTTCACCGCCGCGGACGTCAAGAAGCTCCGTGAGCTCACCGGCGCCGGCATGATGGACTGCAAGAAGGCCCTGGACGAGGCCGAGGGCAACGTCGAGAAGGCCGTCGAGCTCCTGCGCATCAAGGGCCAGAAGGGCGTTGCCAAGCGCGAGGGCCGTGACGCCTCCAACGGCGCCGTCGCCGCGCTCATCGCCGAGGACAAGAAGTCCGGCGTTCTGGTCGAGCTGAACTGCGAGACGGACTTCGTCGCCAAGGGTGACAACTTCGTCCAGGTCGCCGACGCCATCGCCGCCCACGTCGCGAAGACCGCCCCGGCCGACCTGGACGCCGCCCTGGCTTCCGAGATCGAGGCCGGCAAGACCGTCCAGCAGTTCGTCGACGAGGCCAACGCGACCCTGGGCGAGAAGATCGTCTTCCGTCGCTTCGCCCAGTTCGACGGTGACAGCTTCGTCGCGGTCTACCTCCACAAGACCAGCCCCGACCTGCCGCCGGCCGTCGGCGTCCTGGTCGAGCTGGACAAGGAGAACGCCGAGGTCGCCAAGGACGTCGCGCAGCACATCGCCGCCTTCGCGCCGAAGTACCTGTCCCGCGAGGAGATCCCGGCCGAGGAGCTCGAGAACGAGCGCCGCGTCGCCGAGGCCACCGCCCGCGAGGAGGGCAAGCCGGAGGCCGCCCTGTCGAAGATCGTCGAGGGCCGCGTCACGGGCTTCGTGAAGGAGAACTCCGTCCTGGAGCAGGCCTTCGCGAAGGACAACAAGAAGACCGTCGCCAAGGTCCTCGAGGAGAACGGCGTCGCCCTCAAGCGCTTCGCCCGCTTCCGCGTCGGCGCCTGAGCCACGTTCCACCTGGTCCCCGGCCCCCTTACGCTGGGAACCGCCCCCGCCCGCTGACCGGGGCGGGAGGAACGCCGAACGGGCTCACCCCGCGCCTACCGCCAACGGGCGGGCTCGCGTCGGCACCATGAACGACGAGGAGGCCATTGCCGTGCAGGACACCGAACCGGTTCCCGCGGCAGTGGCCTCCTCGCGTGTACGCGCAGGCCGGGCATCCGCACACCCGCGTCTGTGACCAGTAGGTGCAAAAAGGAGAAGTCCATGCAGGAGACGCAGGAGACCGCGCAGGACCCCAAGGCCGGCTCGCGCCGCCGGGTGCTGCTCAAGCTGTCCGGTGAAGCCTTCGCCGGTGGTGGCGGGCTCGGCGTCGACCCGGACGTCGTGCACGCGATCGCCCGGGAGATCGCCACCGTCGTCCGTGCCGGTACCGAGGTCGCGGTGGTCATCGGCGGCGGCAACTTCTTCCGGGGCGCCGAGCTCCAGGTCCGCGGCATGGACCGGGCCCGCTCCGACTACATGGGCATGCTCGGCACCGTCATGAACTGCCTGGCGCTGCAGGACTTCCTGGTCAAGGAAGGCATCGAGACCCGGGTCCAGACCGCCATCACCATGGGCCAGGTCGCCGAGCCGTACCTGCCGCTGCGGGCCGTCCGGCACCTGGAGAAGGGCCGCGTGGTGATCTTCGGCGCCGGTATGGGCATGCCGTACTTCTCCACCGACACCACGGCCGTCCAGCGCGCCCTGGAGATCCACGCCGACGTCCTGCTGATGGGCAAGAACGGCGTGGACGGCGTCTACGACTCCGACCCGCGGACCAACCCGGACGCGGTCAAGTTCGACGCGCTGGAGTACTCCGAGGTCATCGCGCGCGACCTCAAGGTCGCCGACCTCACCGCGATCACGCTGTGCAAGGACAACAACCTGCCGATGCTGGTCTTCGAGCTGCTGGCGGAGGGCAATATCGCGCGTGCGGTGAAGAGTGAGAAGATCGGCACACTCATCAGCCAGGATTCTGTCCGGGCCTGAGCAGCAACCAGCCGTACGGGACGGCGGCGGCGCCGTGACCGGCCGCCGCGCCGACACCGGTCGGGACAACAGCAGATGAACCGGACAGGGAGACCACAGTGATCGAAGAGACCCTCCTCGAGGCCGAGGAGAAGATGGAGAAGGCCGTCAGCGTCGCCAAGGACGACCTCGCGGCCATCCGCACCGGCCGCGCGCACCCGGCGATGTTCGCCAAGATCGTCGCGGAGTACTACGGCGCCGTGACGCCGATCAACCAGCTGGCCTCCTTCTCGGTGCCGGAGCCGCGGATGGCGGTCGTCTCGCCGTTCGACAAGACCGCGCTGAAGGCCATCGAGCAGGCGATCCGCGACTCCGACCTGGGCGTCAACCCGTCCAACGACGGCTCGATCATCCGCGTGGTGCTGCCCGAGCTGACCGAGGAGCGCCGCCGGGAGTTCATCAAGATCGCCCGCACCAAGGGCGAGGACGCCAAGGTCTCGATCCGCGCCGTGCGCCGCAAGGCCAAGGACGCGATCGACAAGCTGGTGAAGGACGGCGAGGTCGGCGAGGACGACGGCCGCCGCGGCGAGAAGGAGCTCGACGACACCACGGCCAAGTACGTGGCCCAGGTCGACGAGCTGCTGAAGCACAAGGAAGCCGAGCTGCTCGAGGTCTGATGAACGACGCCCCTGACGCCCCCGGCTACTGGGGCCCGTCCGACCAGCAGTTCCAGCCCTACCGCCCGGCGCCGCACCCGCAGGCCGCCCCTGTCCCGGCCCACCCGGCGCCGGGGTACGGCGCGCGGCCTGCGGCGCCGGCCCCGGGGCATCCCGGTCACCCGGGCGGCCACGCCGTGCCCCCGGGCACGCCGGGCGTCCCCCCGGGAGCGCCGGGCCTCCGTTCGGATCAGCCGCAGCAGCCTCCGGTGTACTGGGGCGGCGACGCGGAGGAGACTCAGGTCATGCCTCCCGTACCGGCCGAGCCCGGCCCGCCGCCCGGCACGCCCGACCACGGTCGGTCGGCCGGCCGCGGTCGGCCCGCGGCCCACGGGCGGGCCGCCACCGGCGGCCCGGCCGACCCCGCCGAGGGGCAGGCCCGGGGGGCCGGTCGGCTGAGCGGCCCGCTGTTCCGGGACGAACAGCCCGAGCCGGCGCCGCCGGGCGTCACGGAGACGGTCGTGCTGCGCGCGATATCCGACGACGCCGCCCCCGGTCACGGCACCCCGCCGCACCCGGGGGCACCGGTGCATCCCGCGCCGCCGGCGAACCACCTGGCGGCCGGGCAGCCCCGCTTCGTGCCGTCGTCCCTCCCAGGGCAGGAGACACCCGTGGCCGCCCAGCCCGCTCCGCAGCCGCAGCCGCGCAAGCAGCGCGGCGGCCGTAACCTCCAGGCCGCCATAGGCGTGGGCGTCGGCCTCGGTGCGGTGATCATCGCCTCGCTGTTCGTGGTGAAGGCGCTGTTCCTGGTCGTCGTGATGGCCGCGGTCGCGGTCGGCGTCTGGGAGCTGACCAGCCGGCTCGCCGAGCGCAAGCAGATCAAGGCGCCGCTGGTCCCGCTGGTCGTGGGCGGCATCGCGATGGTCGCCACCGGCTACTGGTCCGGCATCCAGTGGGCCGCCGCCTCGCTCGCGCTGACCGGGCTGGCGGTGATGGTCTGGCGGATGGCCGAGCCGCCGGAGGACTACCTGCGGGACATAACGGCAGGCGTGTTCACGGCCTTCTACGTGCCGTTCCTGGCCACCTTCGTGGCGATGATGCTGGCGGCCGACGACGGCCCCCAGCGGATCGTGCTCTTCCTGATCGTGACGATCTGCAGCGACACCGGCGCCTACGCGGTGGGCTACAAGTTCGGGAAGACCAAGCTGGCCCCGACGATCAGCCCGGGCAAGACCCGCGAGGGCCTGGCCGGCGGCATCGGCCTGTCGATGCTGGCGGGCGCGCTGCTGATGGAGCTGATCATCGACGGCGGCAGCTGGTGGCAGGGCCTGATCCTGGGCGGCTGCGCGGCGGTCACCGCGACCCTGGGCGACCTGGGCGAGTCGATGATCAAGCGCGACCTCGGGATCAAGGACATGGGCACGCTGCTGCCCGGCCACGGCGGCATCATGGACCGGCTGGACTCGCTCCTGCCGACCGCCCCGGTGGTCTGGCTGCTGCTGGCGGCCTTCGTCGGCAGCTGACCCGCCCGGGCGGGACGTACGAGGTGAGGGCCCCGGACGCCTGGCGTCCGGGGCCCTCGCGCGTCTGCGACACTGGAACAACCATGCCTAAGCCCGGAGAACATTGACGGGTGAAGCAACAAAGGGCCCCCTACCAGCGGTTTTCCCGCCGGTAGGGGGCCTTTGTGTGTGCTCTGGGCCGTCCCTGGGCCGTCAGGCCGTTGGTTCGTCCGGCAGGAACAGTCGGTCGACGGCCTTCCGGGCGCGGTCCTGGCTGTTCGGCATGAGGTGGGCGTACACCCGGAGGGTCAGGGCCGGGTCCGCGTGGCCGAGGTAGTCGCTCACGGCCCGGATGCTTTCCCCGGCGTCCAGCAGCACCGAGGCGTAGAAGTGCCGCAGGGCGTGCATCCCATGCTCCCGCGCGGAGGCGTAGGCCTCGCCGCGACGCGGGGTCGGGATGAGGCCAGCCGCGGCGATCGCGGGCTTCCACTCCTGAAGGTTGAAGTTGCTCCGCCAGACCAGCCCGTCGGCGGTGTTGGTGAACAGCAGCCGGTAGGTCACCTTCGGCCCGTCCGGGGTCTTCCACGGGAGCGTGACAGGCACGGGCTTGTACGCGTCCATGTGGGCGAGGACGGCAGCAGCGACGGAGCTGGGGAGCGGCACGTCCCGCTCCTTGTTGCACTTCGGGGGAGCGAACACTGCCTTCCCCCGGATCTGCTTCACCTGCCGGAGCACTCGTACGGTGCCCGACTCGAAGTCGAACGCGTCGTCCTCCGCGAGGCCGACGATCTCCCCCTGCCGGAGACCGCACCCGGCACCCAGGTCGGCCATCGCCTGGTATCGCTCCGGTAGGGCGCCGCGTACCGCGAGCACCTGTTCCGGGAGCCAGGGCACAATTCGGCGGGCCTCGACGGTCGGCGGGCGGACCGATGCGGCGCCGCACGGGTTGCGGTTCAGTAGCCCGTCGTCCACGGCGGCAGACAAGACCGCTCGCACGTCGGAGTAGATGTTCCGGGCGTACCCGCCCGAGATCGGGCTCTGCTCCAGCTCCTTCACCAGCTCCTGGATGTGGGACGGGCGGAACGAGTCGAGCGGCCGCCGGCCGATCCGGGGGAAGGCGTGCAGCCGGAGCCTGGTCTCCACCAGCACCTGACTGGCCGGGTCCGTGGTCTGGGCCTTGAGCCACCGTTCTGCGAACTGCTGGAACGTGGTCCTGCCCGCCCTCGGGTCGACGTACTGGCCGCGCGACATGTCGGCCTCGGTCTCGATCAGCCAGATCTCGGCCTGGCGCTTTTGCCGGTCGGGGAAGCTCTTGCTCTTCTCCCTGCCGTCCGGGCCTTCGTAGCGGGCTCGGTAGCGCTTGCCCGTGCTGTAGCGGTCCGTGCGGACGCGGTGGGGCTTGCCGTCAGGGCCCTTCTCGGTCTTGTACCAGCGGTCCTGGACGTGTCCGGCCATGGGTCAGGCCGCCTCTCGGCTCTGGTCCGCCACCCACTGGGCGACGGCGTCGGGGTGGTAGCGGACGTGCCGGCCCGCCCGGAAGCCGGGCGGGCCGGTGCGCTTGCGGCGCCACTGGTAGACGGTCTCCAGCGGGACCTTGAACATCGCGGCGACGTCCTTGGGCTCGAGGTAACTGGTCGGCAGGGGGCGGATGTTCGAGTCGGCGCTCGTGTTGCGGCCCCTCGGGGGCATGGCGAATCCTCCGTCTGCGGGTACGGATGGTGGTTGCGGTGAGTGACGGCCCCTGCGTGCGGACGGGGAATGGGGCCGGAAAGTGTCAGGGATGTCAGGGAAAATCGCTGACCTGCGGTTTTGGCTCCTGGCGGGGCGTCAGGGATTGTCAGGGATGTCAGGGAAATTCGGCTTTTCCCTGACATCCCTGACGTTCCCTGACGGGCGGTCAGGGGCTGTTTTGGCTGGTCAGGGATTTTCCCTGACATCCCTGACGGTTACGGGGCTTCTGTTCCGTCCACGGCGGTGGCGAGGGCGGGGTGAACACGGAACGTGATGGCGGCCTGGCGGCCCCGGCGGCCGTCGGCGGGGGGCTGGTCGGTGCGGAGCCAGCCGTGCTGTTCGAGGAGGGTGAGGGCGGGTTCGACGTCGGCGACCTTCTTGAACCGCCGGGACGACGCGACGGCGTCGTGGGCTTTGATGTGGGTGCGGTGGGTGCCGTCCTTCTTGGGGCGCTGGAGCCACTGGAGGAGGGTGTGGGCGTCTTCGGTGGCGGGGTCGGCGGCGATGAGGTCGAAGACGGCGAGGGTGTGGGCGGTGTAGTAGTCGGCGATCCGGGCGGCCCGGTCGACGGTGGTGGCCTCCAGGTCGGCCCGCCAGGCGCCGGGGTCCTGGTCGGAGGCGATGTGGTCGGCGAGGTGGAGCAGTACGGCGATGCGGGCGATGTGGCCGACGAGCTTGCCGGCCCAGTCCCGGATGTGGGCGAGCGGCTGGTCGGGGCGGAGCTGGACCTCCACGCGCTCCTGGAGCTTCTCGATGGCGAGGTCGGCGGCCTGGCTCATGAGCACGGTGACCGGGTCGGTGAGGTCGGTCATGGCGCGGAGCAGGCGGGTCAGGTCGCGGTCGTAGGCGGCCGCGACGGCGTCGGGGATGGGGGTGGTGCGGATCTTGCGGTAGCCCAAGTTGGACGGCGGGAGGGAGTAGAGGAAGCGGGCGAGCAGGCCGCGGTCGCGGGCGCCGGGGGCGGCGCCGAGTTCCTGGAGGACGGCGGGCTGCGGGGTGACACCGATGGTGAGGGCGGGCCGGTCGGTGGTCGGCTGCTCGCGGGTGATGCGGTCGGTCTGGAGCCGCTCGCCCTTGTGGGCCTGGAGGAAGACGCCCAGGTTGGGCTTGCTGCTGTAGCGGCCGGCGATGCTGTCGAACAGGTCGCCCTCGGGACTGAGGGCGGCGAGGCAGCGGTGCACGCCGAGGTGGTGGGTGACGGTCTCGGGGGTGATGTCCCCGGACAGCGTCAGCCGCGGGTTCGGCGGGACGACGATCTCCTCGGCGAGCATCTTCGCGGCGGAGATCTCCGCCACCAGGTGGGCGCGGTCGATGTCGGGGTTCTTGCGGGCCTTGGCCATCAGGGCCTCGACCTCGGCGGTCGCGGCGTCGCGGGCGGTCTCGGCCTCGATGATCCGGGCGCGGGCCTCGGCCTGGAGCTCGGCCTCGACCTTGTAGACGGGGCCGGTGGTCAGCCCGAACACGTCGCTCTTGCGGCTGGCGGGGGGCATCGCGCAGACCAGGTAGAGGTTGGACTGCTCGCACCAGCCGGGGCGGATCTGGACGCCGACGCGGCCGCCGGCGGCGGTCGACAGGGCGGCGAGGGCCATGGTGGCGGCCATGTCGGGCGGGGTCTGGGTGAACTCCGCGACGGCCTCGACGTAGGCGCGGACCCACGTCGGGAGGGCGTCGACGGGGAAGGTGGGCAGCGTGCCGTGGGAGCCGAGCGGGACGGGGTCCAGCCAGGTGTCACCGGAGGCGAGGTCCGAGAGGGCGGCCAGGGCGGCGGTGCGGACGGCCTCCAGGTCGGTCTGGCCGTCGCCGGCCATGTGGGCGAGGCGGCCGGCGGCGGCGTTGATCCGGCGGCGTTCGGCGGCGGTGCGCACGATCTCGGCGTAGTAGTCGCCGTTCGCGGCGGTGGGGGTGGCCGCGACGCAGGTGTGCAGGTAGCCGGGCCCGCCGACGCGGACCAGGTCGCCCTGTCCGCGCAGGACTTCGGCCAGCAGCACCGGGTCGACGGGCCGTTCGCCGTCGGCCATGCGGGTGATGGTGCGCCAGATCGTCTCGTGCGCAGGGTGGTAGAAGGTGCTCGGGTCGCCGATCTGGGCGGCGAGCGCCGGGATCTGGGCGGGGTCGAGCAGGGCGGCGCCGATGACGGCCTGCTCGGCGGCCTTGACCTCGGGCTCGGGCCGGAACGGGATCACGGCCGCGTACTCGGTGCTCACGCGGGCTCCTCTCGTCGGAGCAGGGCGGCCCGAGCCCGGTCACGGGGGCTTCGGGCGCGGACCGCCCGAAGGGAAGGGGCGGTCAGAGGTCGAGCGGGAGCTGTCCGTCGCAGACGGCGGCCGGGGCGGGCGGCATCAGGGCGTCGAGGGCGGCCTGGTGGGCCGGGTCGCCGAGCAGGCAGATGACGCGGCCGTCGGTGGTGACCAGCCACTCGGGGTCGGCGTGGACCAGGCCGACGGCGGCCTCGCGGGTGGTGCAGTGGACGGCGCGCTCGTCGTGGCGGTCGGTGCCGTAGGTGGTGCCGCACACGTCGCAGACGGCGACGTGGCAGGTCACGGACTTGATGGACACGGGGATCTCCGGGCGGGTCAGAGGTCGAAGAGAGCGGCCGGCTCGACGGCCGGGGCGGTGGCCTCGCGGGCCTTGGCGGCGGCGAGGCGGGTGGCGTCGTGGCAGTGCCGGCACCAGGCGGCCAGCCCGCGCTTGGGCAGGGCGGCGGCCAGGTGCGGGGGCAGCAGCAGCGCGGCCGGGTCGGCGGGGGCGGCGAGCAAGCGCACCCAGCCGCGGCCGTGCCGGGTCTGGTAGGCGCCGTGGACGGCGGGGCAGCGGCCGCCGTCCTTGTCGTGGCTGGTGCCGCAGGTGCCCCGGCACTGGCAGCGGCCGGCCGCCGCAGCGAGGACGGCCTCCCACAGGGCGGCCCCGGCCAGCGGCGGCACGCGCCCGGTCACGCGGCCGCCCCCAGACCGGCGTCGCCGGTGGTGGCGCGGTCGAGGAGGATCCGCAGGGCGGCGGCGGCCTGCGCGGGGACGACGCCGTTGCCGAGCGCGCGGAGTTGGGCGGTGCGGGACAGGCCGGGGACAGCGGTGACGTGCCCGGCTGGGAGGCCCATCAGCCACTCGACGAAGACGGGGTTCAGTCGTCCCCGATCGTCAGTTGGCCGGGGTGCGGCCCGTCCGAGGAGCGTTTCCCACCGGCGGACGGCCGGGCCGTACGGGCCCCAGTCCGGTCCTCCGTCGTGGCCGTCGACGTCACCGCGCCGGTCAAGGTCGGGTTGCCCCGGCTGAACGTGGCGCTGGTGCGGTCGCCGTCGGCGGCGGTCGTGGTCGGCAGCAGGGAGATCGTGTGCCGCAGGTTCATCCCGCCCCGGCCGGTGTGCCCGGTGCCGGTGGCCTCCGACACGGTCGGGGTCGGCAGCAGCTCCACCACGGTCGGCAGGCCGTCCGGGATGCTGCGGCCACGGGAGTCGCGGGCCCTGGGGGTGGGCGGGCCAGGCGAGGAGGAAGACGCGGGTGCGCTGGTGGGCGGCGCCGACGTCGGACGCTCGCACGCTCGTCCATTCCGCATCGAACCCGAGGCCGGCCAGGTCTCCCAGAACGGCGCCGAGAGCGCGAAGAGCGAGGGGCCGTCCGGTCGCCGGGTCCAGATCCTCCGATCCGGGTCCCACTCCAGCAGCGTCGCCGCGGGTGGCTTTCGCCGAGAGGAGGCCTTGGACATTCTCGATCACCACCAGGGAGGGGGTCAGTTCGCGGACGGCGCGGGCGACCTCGGCCCACAGGCCGGACGCGGCGCCGGGCACGATCCCGGCCCGCAGGCCGGCCAGGCTGACGGACTGGCAGGGGAAACCGGCGGTCAGCACGTCCACCGGCCCGACGTCGGCCCAGTCCACGGCGCGGATGTCGCCGAGGTTCGGGACGTTCGGGTGGTGGTGGGCGAGGATCGCCGAGGCCCCGGGGTCGGGGTCGGCCACCCACGCCAACTCCCCGCCCAGCACGCGCTCGACGGCCATGTCCAGGCCGCCGTACCCGGTGCACAGCGACCCGATGCGCGGCCCGCTCACGACGTCGCTCCGAGCAGGGAGGCGACAGCCGGGCCACCGAACTCGTTGACGTGGTCGGCGAGGCGGGCGACCACGCGCTTCGCGGTGCGGGTCAGCTCCGCGCGGGGCAGCGGCACGGGCGGGGTGATCAACTCGTCGGCGGGCAGCGGCAGGAGGATGTCGGCGGTGAGGGTGAGCACCGGCCGGTGGTCGGGGATCGGCTCGACCTGGGCCGACCAGGGGCCGCGCTGGTAGCAGTCCCGCTCCCAGTCGAGCCACCGGCCCGGCCCGGGGCGGGCGGCGAGCGCGCGGTGCGGGAGGGGGACGGTGATGCGCAGGACCAGGTCGGCCGGGGCGTCCTCGGCCGGGGTCGCGGTGACGGCGAGCAGGTCGGGGCGGATGCGCACGTAGCCGGGCATCATGGTCGGGGCCGTGGCGACGGTCCACGCCAGCATGGCGACCTCGGCGCCGGAGATCAGGATGTCGCTGTCGTCGAGCTGGTCGGCGTGCTCGCCGAGGTAGAGGCCGAACCGGTCGTCGTGGTCGTCGTCCACGAAGGCGAGCGTGGAGTGGTCGAACTCGGGCATGCTTGGTCCCGTCTCTGTTGGGATGCACGGCCCCGCACCAGCCGCTGTCTTGGCGGATCGTCGGCTGGTGCGGGGCTTCGTGCTGTGCGGGTGATGTGGCTCTGGGACGGTCCGGACCGCTCAGCTGTTCCTGGGGCCGCAGAGGCAGTTCTCGGGGTCGGCGCCCCGGCCGGTCCGGCAGGCGCAGTACCGGCCCCAGGCCGGGGGGTCGACGGGATTGCCGTCGCGGTGGTCGCACGGCCCGGGCTGCCAGTCGTCGTGGACGTCGTCCTCGTCCTCGGGCGGGATCCAGCCGAGCCAGCGGCAGGCGATCCAGCGCGGGACGACCAGCAGACGGCGGAAGCGGTCGGGGGTCCAGCAGCCGCAGTTGACGTACTCGGCGTCGCCGTACTCGTCGGTGTCGTGGTCGTCGCCCCAGTAGCCGTCGCCCCCGCACCGGGGGCACTTCGGGTCGGGGGTGTCGATCAGGTAGAAGACGGGGCGAGGCAGGCTGAAGTAGTACAGGCGCAGGCGGGCCATGCGGGTCCTCCAGGTCAGGCGCCGTGGATGGCGGCCGCGAGGGCGTCGAGGAGGGTGTGGTGGGCGTCCAGGGCGGCGGGCCGCCCGCTGGTGATCTGGTCCTGTTCCTGGTCGTCGCCGAGGGCGAAGGTGGCGTCGAGGGCGGCGTGCACGGCGTCGCGGACGGTGGTGTCGGTGGTGAGGAGGAACAGCGCGTCGCGGGCGGCGGTGAGGTGCGCGCGGGCGGTGCGGACGGCGGCGATCTGCTCGGCGGGCGTGCTGTCGGGGTCGCTGGTGGTGGCGGTCCACAGGGCGTAGACGGCGGCGCGGTAGGCGGTCAGGGCGGTGAGGAGGTGTCCGCCGGCGGTCTGGAGGTCGTGGCGGTGGGTGGCGCGGCGGGCGGCGCGCTGCTGGAGGTGGATGGTGCCGAGGCTTCCGGTGAGGGTGCCGATGACGGCGATGAGGCTGGCGAGCACGGTGTCCACGGGGTCCTTGGGGTCCTTCTCGTTCGTGGGGTGCGGGCTGGGGTGGGCGGGCGTCAGTAGACGGCGGGCTCGTCGTCCCAGCCGTCCGGGTCGTCGTCCGCCGCGTCGCCGGTGTCCGTGTCCTGCCACGGGTCGTCAGCGGCGTCGTCGGCGGCGTCGGCCGCTCCCCGCTCCTCCGCCCAGCGGGTGTAGTTGGAGCGGTCCTCGGTCCAACCGGCGAGGAAGTGCTTGTCCTGGTCGTCGTGCATGGTGAGCCTTTCGTGTCGGTGGGCGGGCTGGTCAGTCCTCGAGTTCGTCGGTGGGGTACTCGCCGTGCCGGGCGGCGTCGGCGAGTCCCTCGTGCTCGTGGGCGAGGGTGAGGAGTTCGTCGTGGGCGTCGGGGCTGGTGGCGGTTTCGGCGGCCCGGGTGAGGGCGGCGGCCTCTTCGAGGTGGTAGCGGATGGCGTCGGCGCGCTTCATGGCGGTGCTCCTTCGGTGGGTGCTGATCGGTCGGGGGGGTCAGCGGCTGGTGGGGGCCGGGGCGGCGTCGGGGAGGGGCGCGAGGTGGCCGAGCATGTCGTTGAAGGCGCGGAGGACGTCGCCGATGACGTAGGCGATCACGACGGCCATGACGCCGGTGGCGGTGTAGATCAGGAGGGTGAGGACGGCCCGGCGGACGCGGGCCCGGCGGACGGCGCGGAGGCGAGGGTTCATGATCGGGTTCCCCTTCTGGCTGGGGTGGTTCTGGGTGAGGTAGGGCGGTAGGTAGGGGGCCGGTAGGCGGTAGGTAGGCGGGCTCTGACCTGTGGTTCCTACCGCCCTACCGGCTCCCGGGAGGGGCCCTTGGAGGGGGCGGGGGAGCGGGGTCAGGCGGTCTTCTGGAGGACCGCCGGGACGGTGCCCGGGGCGCGCTCGGGGAGGCCCTTCAGCAGCACTGCCTGACGGTTGCGCTGGCGCCCGTCGAAGGTGAGCTTCTTGCCCTCCACGACAGGGGCTCCGAGGGCCTCCAGGTGGTCCTTCAGGTCGGCCTGCTCCCAGCCGCCGAACAGGCCCCGCTTCTGGCCCTCGGCGAGGAGGTCCGGGAGGTGGGCGGCGGTGCCCTGGTCGGACATGGCGGCGACGTGCCGGACGAGGGCGTACAGGTCGGCGTCGGCGGGGGCGTCCTGGGGCTCGTCGGCGGGGGCGCCGGCGCCGTCCGGCTCGGCGGGGGAGGGGGTGCCCGCCGACGGGCTCGCGCTCTCGGCCTTGGCGTCGGGGGAGGCCTTGGCCGCGGCCTTTTTGGCGGCCTTCTCCTCGGCGGCTTTCTCCCGGGCCTCTTCGTCGGCGGCGGCGAGGTCGGCGGCGGCCTTGGTGTTGCCGACGGAGACCGCGACGATCACCCACAGGACGAGGAGGACGGTGATGGTGGTCGGCGCGTACCGGGCGACGGGCCGGGCCAGCACGGGGGAGAAGAACAGGCCGAGGCCGAT
Source organism: Kitasatospora sp. NPDC001119 (assembly GCF_053598475.1). Classification (NCBI taxonomy): domain Bacteria; kingdom Bacillati; phylum Actinomycetota; class Actinomycetes; order Kitasatosporales; family Streptomycetaceae; genus Kitasatospora; species Kitasatospora sp. NPDC001119. The sequence continues at coordinate 30,574 of NZ_JBSFKI010000031.1, read as the reverse complement.
CGCTCCCCCGACCTGCTGCTTGGTCACCTTCAGCTTGGCGGCGTGGGGCCGGGCGGCGCGGATGATCAGGCGGGTGCCCAGGCCGAGCGCGGTGAGGTTCGCGCCCTTGAGGTAGCTGGTCCGCTCCTGCTGCTGCTCTTCCATCGACTCGTCCATCAGGCACCAGCCATGCCCTTGATGACGGAGCCGAGCACGGTGAGGGGCAGCGCCCAGAGGCCCTGGGCGGCGGCGTAGACGGACGGCACGGTGGCGCCGAGCACGGAGTCCTTGATCGCGTGCGGCTTGGTGCCGAACAGGATGATCGTGAGGATCGCGGCGACGGCGCCGGCGCCGACGTTGCCGAACGCGGCCTCCTGCGAGATGAAGGCGTGGGTGAGGGCCTCGCCGACCTGGCCCGGCGCGCTGAAGGCCTGTCCGGCCCCGGCGGCGAAGGTGCCGAAGGCGATCATGAGCCAGGCGGTGTGCTCGGCCTTGAACTTCTTGGCGAGCTTGCCCTGCTTGTCGGCCTTGCGGTTGCCGATGATGATCCAGACGGCGATGGTCAGGCAGAGGCCGCCGGAGCCGAACGAGCCGAGCATCTGGGTGTCCATGTCGATCTCCTGACGGTCAGTGGTGGGTGGAGGAGAAGAGGGCGATCAGGGGGGCCAGGCCGAGGGCGCCGATCAGGGCGGAGGCGAACGGGACCCGGACGAGGATCAGGACGGTGATCCCGATGGGGCCGCGGACCTCGCTCACGCGGACGTGGCCCCATCCGCGCATCCGCTGGTCGATGCCCCAGCCGATGCCGGCGCCGAGCGTGGCGACGACCAGGGGGACGTGGGCGGCGAGGGTGACCAGGCCCATCTGGTAGCCCGCGACGCCGGAGGCGGCGGTGAGGATGCACCAGCGGCGGAAGCGGCGGGCGCGCTCGGAGTGCGGCTGGCGCCACAGCACGGACGCCCGGCGCTCCTGGACGATCTGCTCGGCGCGGTAGCGGTCCTCGCGTTGCTCCGGGGTCTCCCCTGCCTTGCGGAAGGCGCGCTCGCGACGCAGGTGGGCCTGCTCGGCCTGCTCCTGCGGGGTCATGCTGATCATCTCGCGGAGGCTCTGGCCGGCGGTCCGCGGCTTGTCGTCGTCCGCCTCGTCCTCGTCCGCGCCGTCCTCGTCGTCGGCCTGCTCGGCTTCGGTGGCGGAGTCGGCCTGCTCCTGGTCGTCGTCCTCGACGGCCTGGTCCTCGACGGCGTCGGCGGCGCCGGGGGTGGTGTCGGGGGCGGTGTCCTTGCGGAGGTCGATGTATACGGGCTCGGCCGTGAACTGCGGTGCGGCGAAGGCGGGTTCGGCGGTGCGCTGGTTCCACGGCCCGCTCTTGCGCCACCACTCGACCACGGGCTCGGGCATGCCGACGGTGGGCGGCTGGGAGGGGGGAGGGGGGACGGCGGTCATCGGGTCCACCTCCGACGGATCAGCTCGCGGACGAAGGCGACGGCGATCGCGAAGTCCGCCGCGAAGAAGAAACAGCAGAGCATGTAGCCCATGGGTTCTCCCTGTTCAGGGGCGGTGCACACCTCCGCACACCTGGAGCGTGCGGGGACGTGCACCACCGGGGACGGGGGTCAGGAGGAGCGCCACCAGGAGCGGGGCGCCGGCGCGGTGTGCCAGGCGGTGGTGGACCGGCTGGTGCGGTGGGAGTCGATCTGGCGCTGGCCCTCGCGGTCCGCGTCGCGGACGGCGGCGGCCCGGCGCTGCTGGCCGGACTGCGGCTGCTGGGTGCGGCGGAAGATCTGCATCAGGTCACGCGCTCCTTCAGCGGTCGACGACGGGCTTGTCGAGGTCGCGGTGGGTGAGGCGGACGGTGGCGCCGGTCTTGGCGAGGCGCCGGGCGAGGGCCATGGCGACGGTGGCGGCGCGGTGCCGTCCGCCCGCGCAGCCGATCGCGATGGTCAGCGGCGCCTCGGTGGGCCCGGCATCGTAGGCGTCGGTCAGCAGCGCGGTGCCCGCGATCAGCTCGTGGATGCCCGGGGTGCCGAGTACGGCCTGGCGGACGGGCAGGTCGTGGGCGGTCTGCTCGCGCAGGGCCGGGTCGACGTGCGGGTCGCGGAAGTGGCGGCGCAGGTCGAGGACGACGGTCGCCTCGGGCGGGGTGCCGTGCAGGTAGCCGAAGCTGACGACCTCGATGGTGGTCAGGGCCATGACAGTGCCCTCCGGGTGCGGCGTGGCGGGGTGGAGCCGGGGGGAGAGGATCAGATCTCTTCGCAGAGCAGCCGGTAGCAGGCGTCGCAGAGCGGGCGCACCCACTCCTCGTTGCAGACGTCCTGGACGAACGGGTCCAGGACGTCCTCGACGTCCGGCTTGGCCTCGCCGCAGTAGTCGCAGGTCTTCATGTCGGTCTCCTTCGAGGTCAGGTGGCGGCCGGCGGGTCGTTGCGCTCGGCGACGACGTGGCGGCGCAGGCGCACGGCGTAGTCGTTGCGGCAGCCGAGCGCGTCGCGGACCTTCTTCGTGCTGAGCTCCTCGTCGCGGGCGGCGAGGTCGTCGGCCAGGACCCGGACCCGGGCGATGTCGGCCGGGTCGAGGGGGCGTTCCCCGGCGGTCGCGGAAGCGTTCCCGACAGGGTCGTCCGAGGGCTCGATCCCGGGTGTCCCGGAGTCGGGTGCGGGTGCGTACGACCCCGTTCGGTAAAGGGCTTCGAGGCTTTCGGCGGTGATCGGGGAAGCGTTCCGCAGCCCGTCGGGAACGGTGTCGAGGTAGACGCCGTCGGACGGTCCGGAGGGCAGCGGGAGGGTGAGGGCGGGGAACGGGTCGTCGGGCATTCCCGGCCACAGGTCGGCCGGCGCCGGGAGCGCGCTCAGCTCCGCCACCCGGGCCCGGGCGTTGAGCCGCTGGGCCAGCAGATCGGCCGTCAGGCCGGGGACGGTGACACCGTGGACGTACTCCCAGGCGATCCGCCACGCCTCGTCGGCCGACAACGCTCCGTAGGCGGCAGCGGACAGCAGCCGGTCGGCGACCGTCCGGACCTCGGGGTGGTGCTCGGCCCGCTGGCGGGCGTGCTCGGCCTTCTCCTTCGCCTGCTTCTTCTCGGCGGTGGTCGGGCCCCGGCCGCCGTGGGTCTGCAGGTCGGTCAGCCAGACGGCGCCGATGCTGGACAGGGCCAGCACGAACGCCACCCAGTGGTAGTGCGGGTACTGCGCCCAGCCGTGGGCGAAGTTGATCCCGGCGGCAACCGTCCCGGCGGCCCAGGCGCCGAGGCGGTAGGTGTGGGTGGAGCGCTCGCCCTCGGCCTGGGCGCCCATGGCGACCAGCGCCCACGCGCCGCCCTCCAGCATCGCGGCCAGCAGCACCGCGAGCAGGACAGCGACCTTGGCGTGGTCGAGCGCGGCGACCTGGGAGACCACGGCCGGCACGATCGAGCAGGCCTGCACCAGCCGGACGAACGCCCGCGCGGGGCTCGCCGCGACCCAGCCGGTCACCCGGCCGAACCGCGCGGCCCGCGCCGCCCGCCGCCGCTCCTTCGCCTCCTCGGCGGCACGCTCGTCGGCCAGGCGCCGCAGGCGGGCCGCCTCGGCGTCCAACCGGCGCTGCTCGCGCTCCTCCCGCAGGTCCGCCCGGGTGTCGGCCCGCTCGGCCCGGCGGTCCTCGCGCCGCTCGGAACGGAAGTCGTTCAGCCCGCTCACCGCTGCCACCCCCGCTCCGGGGAGAACCTGGCGGCCGCGGCGGCCTGCTCCCAGTTCAGCTGCCCGCGCTGGGTCAGCGCGTCGGCGAGGGCGGCCACCCGGCTCCAGAGCAGGTCGAGCAGGGCGTCGGTGCGGTCGTGCAGCGCGGCCAGGTCCCGGCACGGGTCGCCCCCGGTGCCGTAGGTGACCTCCTCGCCGAAGTTCTCGTACACGGCCTCGTTGATCCTGTCCCGGTCGCCGAGGGCTCCCGCCTCGGCCGCCCAGCCGCGGGTCCCGGTCCACAGGCCGGCCTCGCGCAGCCACCGGTCCTCGGCCCGCTCACCGGCGGCCAGCATGACCAGGGCGTCGTAGAGCGGAGCCGAGAAGCTGCGGCTGACGGTGACCCCACCGGCGCCGCCCGGACGGCTCGGGTCCTTGCCCAGGTCGTCCGAGACCCAGACGCTCTCGAACGGCAAGCCGAAGTACAGCGCGACCGCGACGTGGCCGGCCTCGTGCACCGCGATGGCCCGCCGCAACAGGTCGTCCGGCAGAGCGAGGACCTCGTACAGCGGCGTCGGCCCGTCCACCATCACCGTGGGGTTGCGGGTGGTCAGCCCGGTGTCGGCGTCGAAGTGCCACCCGGTACCGGTCAGGGTGTCGTTCACGCCGCCACCCGCTCGACGCCGGCGATGCGGTGGATGACGGCCGGGCGCCGCAGCGGCACCGGCGCGATGCTCAGCAGGCGCTCGGCGTAGGCGGCGAGCACCGGGTCCTCCCGGCGCAGGTCCGCCAGGACGTCGTCCGCCGCGTCCATCCGGGCCTCACGCTCGACCACGCTCTCACCGGGCACCCCGGTGAACAGCCGGGCGAACGCGGAGTCCGCGACGAGACCGAGCGCCAGCTCGGCGAACTCTTCCGGCGTCAGGGCCGTCTGCCCTGCAACAATCGACCTCACGGGTCTACCTCTTCCTAGTTGGTGGTGGGCCCGGCGGGGGCGGCTCCTCTTCCGGCCAAGGACACGGGAGCCGTCCACCGCGCAGGGCAGTGGCGGGTTGAGCTGCGGGTTAGTGCTCCGGGACCAGCTCGCCGGTGCCGTAGCGGCGGGAGCCGTCGGCGCACCGGATGATGTGGCGCTTGCCGGTGCGGAACGGGCTCCAGGCCTCGATCAGGCGGCGCTCGTCCTCGCCGACCAGGTCCAGCGCGCTCGCCGGCTGGGCGGCCAGCAGCTCGGCCACGAGGGCCTCGACGCGGCCGTTGCGGGTCCGGTCGACCACGCGGTCGCCCCTGCTGGCGGCCACCTGGGTGAACTCCTGGGCCGCCACGGCCAGGTGCCCCCGGTCCAGCTCGGAACGCTCGCTGGCGGGAGCCTGCTGCTGGTGCTCCGGCTCGGCGTTGGCGGAGGCCTGGCACGGGTTGCACAGGCTGCTGGCGTTGGCCCGGTTCAGCCTCGTCCCGCACTTGGCGCACCTGGCGCGGTCCTCCTTGGCGGCGGAGCGGCCCGTGGTCTCGGCCAGGGTCGCCGCGCCGGCCGCGAGGACCGTTCGCCAGTCCTCCTCGCTGATCTTGCCGCTCCAGCGCGGCGCCCGCGTCCCGGTCAGCCGACCGAGGCGGCACGCCACCGCACGGCGTCGCCGCTCGGTCCCCTGGGCCTCCGCCACCCACGCCCCCGCCGACATTCGGCAGGGGCGGCTGGTCAGCGACGCCACACGGCGGGCGTAGGAACGACCGGTCACGGTCGGGGCGGCGGGTGTGCGGAGTGCGGCAGGCATGGCGAAGCCTCCAGGGGCACGTGCGTATCGCGGGGGAGCCCAGACCGGGCAGGAGCGGGAGTCACGAGAAAGCAGGTGGCACCTGTTCAGCGAGCCTGTCGGCTAACTGGTGCGCACCAGTAGTTTGCAACTGGTGCGCACCAGTGTCAAGTGGTTCGCTGCTGGTGCGTGCCGGTCTGTCAGTTCCGGCTGCATCACCATGGAACTGCGTGCGCCAACAACCCGGTAGCCAGCAGGGGTTAACCCAGTTTTGTTAACCCCTCATGCCTGGCCCCACTGGTGCGGCATGCTGTGGATGACCGGCATCGCCACGGCAGAGGTGGGCACATGGCAGAAGGGCTTCGGCAAGCTCGCAAGGATCGGGGCTGGTCTCAGGACCGGCTGGTCCGTGAGATCGTCCGGTATGCCGAGCAACGGCTTCTGGACGTGGCCTCTCCGGCGAGCTTGAAGGTCTACATCTCCGAGTGGGAGAACGGCCGGCGGGCCGTCTCCGGCGGCTACGCGACCATTCTGCGGGCATTGTTCGGAAAGACCGACGACGAGCTGTTCGGTGCTCCGCCCCCGGCCGCGCCTGCGGCTGACGGCTATGACGAGCTGATCAGTCGTATCGACGCGGCCCGGGGCCTGAGTCTGGGCATGGTGGATACCTTGCTAGACCAGACGGAGCTGTTGCGACGCCTCGACCGTCAGATGGGTGCGGCGGCGCTGGTCGACCAGATGCGTGCGCACCTTGATGCCCTGGAGGACGCGCTGACCTTTGCCGTCCTGCCGGATGCCAGGCGGCCGGTAGCCACGGCCCTGGCGGGGGCCGCCACCCTTGCGGCGTGGCAGGCGCTGGACTCCGGGGCGGTTGAGCGCGCCTGGCGTCACTACGAACTGGGCAAGAGGGCGGCGTCCGAAGCCGAGCAGCCCATGTACCTGGCTCACGCCATGGCGGAGCAGGCCTACGTCCTGGCTGACGCCGGTCGTCCGGAGATGGCCGTGGACCTGGTGCGCGACGCACACCGTACAGGAGGCGGCAAGGTGTCCCCGCGGCTTGCGGCCTGGCTGTTCGCGGCGGAGGCCGAGCTGTGCGCGAAGGCGGGGCTTGCGAACGACTGCCGGATGGCCCTTGACCAGGCGGCGGCCGTGCTGCCGGCGGGGGACGAAGCGCGAGACCCGGACATGGTGAGCATCTTCCTGAACGCCAACCACCTGGCGCGCTGGCGCGGGAACGCTCTCGCGATGCTGGGCGAGGATGCCGCGCTGGCAGAGCTGTACGTCGCCCTGGAGGGGATGGATCCGGCGTTCGCGAGGGCTTCGGCGGGGCTGCGGTGCGACCTGGCACAGGCCCACCTGGTGCGGGGAGAGGTCGGCCAGGCCCAAGAGCATCTACAACAGGCCCGCCTCCTGGCGAACCGAACAGGCTCGGTTCGCTACAGGAGGCGGATCGAGGGTCTTACCGGGCGCCTGTAGGTCGCTGCGGGCGGTTGGCCAGCAGGTGGAGCAGGGCGACCAGTGTCCCCGACCCGAGTAGCTCGTCCCGAGCGATCATGCCCGGCACATCAGCGAGGGGAATCCACTCGATCCGCCCGGCCTCCTCGGCGTCGGTCGGCTCTCCAACCTTGGTGGCGCCCCTGGCCACGAAGATCTCGTGAGGGGAGTCCACCATGCCGACCATGGGCTGATAGGTGACCACGTGCTCGACGGAGCCGGGGCGCCAGCCCGTCTCCTCCTCGACCTCCCGAGCGGCGGCGGCGCCGGCGTCTTCACCGGCGTCCACGATTCCGCCAGGCAACTCCCAGCCGAACCGGGCCGGGACGAAGCGGTACCGCCAGAGCATCAAGACGCGGTCCTGGTCGTCCACCACAGCCGTGATGGCCACGTGCTGAAGCCGCACCACGTGGTGCTCGAAGCGTTCGACGCCGGGAGGCTCGACGTCTACGAGTGCGAGCTTCACCCACTCGTTGTCGTAGACCAGTCGCTCGCCGTGGATGCGCCACGGCTTCAGCTCTTGCTGTGGCGTCCCCGTGGCCGTGCGCTGTCCCTCCGTGCTGCGAGCGCTCACGAAGTAGCCGCTTCCCTGCCGGGCGACCACCAGGCCTTCGGCGGCAAGCCGCGACAGAATCAGGCGGACCGTCGTCCGGCCGATGCCGAGGTCAGCCGACATGGTGCGTTCGGACGGCAGCTTGGCGCCGACGGCGAGCTTGCCGGAGTCGATCCACTGGCGAATGATCTGTTCCACCCGCTCCGTCTTCTCTCCCATGCCCTTTCGCACTCTCCCGCCCTCCGTAACTGGTGCGCGCCAGTCTATGCGCGCGTGGTGGTGTCGTTCGATGCTTCCCCGCACCAGCCGGTAGGGCGGTGGGGTGTCTCTACGGACCGGGCCGTCTGTGGGCCGTCCGGAGGCGGCCAACGATGACAGATGACGGCCAGCGTTGAGCCCGCCTCCCCAGGCACGGACGGGTCCAACGCTCGGCGTCTGCGACACTGGAACAACCATGCCTAAGCCCGGAGAACTCACCTTTGTCGCGCCGCGCGGCGCCAAGCCCCCGCGACACCTCGCCGACCTGAGCCCCGCCGAGCGCAAGGAGGCCGTCGCCGAGCTGGGCGAGCAGCCGTTCCGCGCCAAGCAGCTCTCCAACCACTACTTCGGCCGGATGTCGAACGACCCGGCGAGCTGGACGGACATCCCCGCCGCCAGCCGGGAGAAGCTCACTGGGAGCCTGCTGCCCGAGCTGATGTCGGTGGTCCGGCACGTCTCCTGCGACGACGACGCCACCCGCAAGACGCTCTGGAAGCTGTTCGACGGCACGCTCGTGGAGTCCGTGCTGATGCGCTACCCGGACCGGGTCACCATGTGCATCAGCTCGCAGGCCGGCTGCGGCATGAACTGCCCGTTCTGCGCCACCGGCCAGGCCGGTCTGACCCGCAACCTGTCCACCGGCGAGATCGTCGAGCAGATCGCCTCCGGGATGCGAGCGCTCAAGGCGGGGGAGATCCCCGGCGGCGAGGCGCGGCTGTCCAACGTGGTCTTCATGGGCATGGGCGAGCCGCTGGCCAACTACAACCGGGTGCTGGCCGCGATCCGCCGGCTGACCGACCCGGCCCCGGACGGCTTCGGCCTGTCCCAGCGCGGCATCACGGTCTCCACCGTCGGCCTCGTTCCGGCGATGAACCGGTTCGCCGACGAGGGCCTCAGCTGCCGTCTGGCGCTGTCGCTGCACGCCCCGGACGACGAGCTGCGCGACGAGCTGGTCCCGGTGAACACCCGGTGGAAGGTCGCCGAGGTGCTGGACGCGGCCTGGAACTACGCGGAGAAGTCCGGCCGCCGGATCTCCATCGAGTACGCGCTGATCAAGGACATCAACGACCAGGCCTGGCGGGCCGACCTGCTCGGCCGGCTGATCAAGAACCACCGGGTGCACGTCAACCTGATCCCGCTGAACCCGACCCCGGGTTCCAAGTGGACGGCCTCCCGGCCCGAGGACGAGCGCGAGTTCGTCCGCCGCCTCCAGTCGCACGGCGTGCCGACGACCGTCCGCGACACCCGCGGCCAGGAGATCGACGGCGCCTGCGGCCAGCTCGCCGCGGCGGGCTAGGACAGGCGCCAGGCGCGTGGCGCGGGTCAGCGCAGGCCGGCGGCCGCCAGTGCGGCGGTCGCCCCGCCGGTCAGCAGCAGTGTGCTGCCCACTGCGAGGGTGCGCAGCGCGACCGCGCCGAACAGCAGCCGGGGCGAGGTGCCGAGGCGCAGCAGCGCGTCGGTGACCTCCCGGCGGTCGGTGCGGACCTCGGCGAGCCGGGTGACCACCGCGGCGGCCGCGCAGCCGAGCACCAGGCAGGCCTCGACCGCGGGCAGCGCGTCGGCGCTGTCGGGCGTGCCGATCCAGTAGCGGACGGTGGTGAGCACCAGCGCGACGGCGAGGGTGAGCACGGCCAGCGGTGCGCCGAGCCGCCGGGCCTGGGCGGTGAGCCCGCGCCCGGCCAGCAGCCGCAGCGGGGTGGGCCGTCCGACGGCGAGCAGCCGCCCGGCCCAGCCCAGCAGCGGGCCGGTGAGCAGGGCGAGGCCGAGCGCGCTGGCGGCCCAGCCGCCGAGGGCGGCGGTGCTGGTGCTGCCGAGCCCGGCGGGCAGGTGGATCGGGCGGCCGTCGGCGGCGGCGCCGGGGCGCAGGGCGATGAGTTCGAGCGCGGCGCCGATGACGCCCAGTCCGGTCGCCAGGGCGATCCGCCAGACGCCGAAGCCGGTCGGGGCCTGGGTGCGGCCGCCGGGCAGGGTCTCGGTGACGGGCACCGCGCAGGCGGCGGCGGTGCCGGCGCTGAGCGGGACCAGGGCGAGCAGGGCGACCGGTGCGGCGGCCGGCAGCGGCACGCCCATGCCGAGGTCGGGGGCGAGCCCGGGCCCGGCGACGTCGTTGCGCAGCACCAGGAAGGCCAGCAGGGTCAGCACGCTGCCGAGGGTGGAGGCGAGCGCGACCTCGCCGGCGATCAGTGTCCGGATCCGGTGGGAGCCGGCCCCGGCGGCGGTGAGGCCGGCGATCCGCTCGGGCCGCCGGGCGGGCACCGCGCGGGCGGCGACGGCCGCGAACCAGGCGACGGCGGCGAGCGGGGGCAGGCACCAGAGCAGCCGGACCAGCGGGCCGGCGCCGCCGGCCGGGTCGCTCATCGCCCGGCCGAGGGAGCGCAGCAGGAAGGCGGCGACCACGGCGGCGGCCAGCGCGGTGAGCAGCCAGCGGCCGAGGTCGGGCACCCGGTAGCCCCGGGCCAGACGGAAATAGAACACGTCGACTCTTTCAGCGGCTCGGCGGCGTTCGGTGGCTCGGCGTTCGGCGGCCCGGCGCCGTCAGCGGCGGGTGGCCGTGACGGCGGGTGCCCCGTTGGCCCCGGGGGCGGTGGTGCCGCGGGGGACGGGGGCGACGGGGGCGGTGAGCCGTCCGTCGACGAGGGCGACGGCGCGGTCCGCGAACCGGACGAGTTCGGCGTCGTGGGTGGCGAGGACGAGGGTGAGCTGGTGGGACCGGGCCGCGCTGGTCAGTATCCGCATGACCTGGTCGGCGGCCTCGCGGTGCAGCGGGGCGGTGGGGTCGTCGGCGAAGACCACGGGCGGCAGCGGGGCCAGGGCGCGGGCGACGGCGACCCGCTGGCGCCGGCTCTGGACGAGCCGCTCTGGGCGCAGCCGGGCGCAGTCGCCGACGTCGAGGCGTTCCAGCCACTCGTCGGCGGCGGTGTAGGCGGCCTTGTTGCCGGCCCCGGCGAGCAGCAGCGGCAGGGCGACGTTCTCCCGGGCGGTCAGTTCGGGCACCAGGTGGGGCTCCGAGCCGACGAAGCCGAAGCGGTCGCGGCGCAGCCGTTCGCGGCCGGCCCGGGCGAGGGTGTGCACGGGGGCGCTGTTGAACCAGACCTCGCCCTCGTCGACCGGGAGCTGCGCGGAGAGGCAGCCGAGCAGGGTGCTCTTGCCGGAGCCGCGCGGGCCGGTGACGGCGAGCACCTCGCCCTCGCGGACGCCGATCGAGATGCCGCGCAGGGCGGGGGTGCCGTCATGGGACTTGACGATCCCTCGGGCCCACAGCACGTCGTTGTCAGGCGGTGCCGCTGACATGAGGATCCATCCTGGGTGGCCGCAGGGATATGACAGTCGTCAGATTAGAACGAGGGGGCCGGGTCGCGGTTGCGGCGCACTGGTCCATCACGGGCAAATCACCCGCATTCAGGCATGTTTGGTCGTACGACTGTGATGTTGAGCGGACCGGGGACGCCGAAGGGCGGCCCCGCGGGGAGCGGGGCCGCCCTTCGGCGGAGGGTGGGGAAGAAGGCTCAGGGGATCAGATCTTCGCCCACGCGTCGGTGAGGCTGGTCCGCAGGATCTGCTCGATCTCGTCGAAGGTCGACTGGTCGGAGATCAGCGGCGGGGCCAGCTGGATGACCGGGTCGCCACGGTCGTCGGCGCGGCAGTACAGGCCGTTGTCGAAGAGGGCCTTCGACAGGAAGCCGTAGAGGACGCGCTCGACCTCCTCGTCGTTGAACGACTCCTTGGTGACCTTGTCCTTCACGAGCTCGATGCCGTAGAAGTACCCGTTGCCGCGGACGTCGCCGACGATCGGCAGGTCGCGCAGCTTGTCCAGGGTGCCCAGGAACGCCGACTCGTTGTCGAGCACGTGCTGGTTCAGGCCCTCGCGCTCGAAGATGTCGAGGTTGGCCAGCGCCACCGCGGAGGAGACCGGGTGGCCACCGAAGGTGTAGCCGTGCAGGAAGGTGTTGTCACCCTTGTAGAACGGCTCGGCGAGGCGGTCCGAGATGATCGTGGCGCCGATCGGGGAGTAGCCCGAGGTCATGCCCTTGGCGCAGGTGATCATGTCGGGCTGGTAGCCGAACTTGTCGGCGCCGAACATGGTGCCCAGGCGGCCGAAGGCGCAGATGACCTCGTCCGAGACCAGCAGCACGTCGTGGCGGTCGCAGATCTCGCGCAGGCGCTGGAAGTACCCGGGCGGCGGCGGGAAGCAGCCACCGGCGTTCTGCACCGGCTCGACGAAGACGGCGGCGACGGTCTCGGCGCCCTCGTTGAGGATGGCCACCTCGATCTCGTCGGCGCACCAGCGGCCGTAGGCCTCGGGGTCGACCGTGCCGTCGGGGCCCTCGAGGAAGGCCGGGGCGCGGTAGATGTTGGTGTTGGGCGCCTTGTGGGTGCCCGGGACCAGCGGCTCGAACGGGGCCTTCAGGCCCGGCAGGCCGGTGATCGACAGGGCGCCCTGCGGGGTGCCGTGGTAGGCGACGGCGCGCGAGATGACCTTGTACTTGGTCGGCTTGCCGGTCAGCTTGAAGTACTGCTTGGCGAGCTTCCAGGCGGTCTCGACGGCCTCGCCGCCACCGGTGGAGAAGAAGACCTTGTTCAGGTCGCCCGGGGCGTAGTTGGCCAGGCGCTCGGCCAGCTCGACGGCCTTCGGGTGGGCGTAGCTCCACACCGGGAAGAAGGCGAGCTCCTTGGCCTGCTTGGCGGCGGCCTCGGCGAGCTCCTCACGGCCGTGGCCGGCCTGGACGACGAACAGGCCGGCGAGGCCGTCGAGGTACTTGCGTCCCTTGTCGTCCCAGACGTAGGTGCCCTCGCCCTTGACGATCGTCGGCACGGGGGAGTTCTCGTACGACGACATGCGGGTGAAGTGCATCCACAGGTGGTCGTAGGCGGTCTTGGAAAGGTCCTTCTGCGCCGGGTCGGCTGTCATCGGGTGCCCCAGGTGTAGGTCTGTTTCCGGAGCTTCAGGTAAACGAAGCTCTCGGTGCTCCGCACGCCGGGAAGCGCGCGGATGCGCTTGTTGATCATTTCGAGCAGGTGCTCGTCGTCCTCGCAGACCAGTTCGGCCAGGAGGTCGAACGAGCCTGCGGTGCAGACGACGTAGTCGACCTCGTCGAGGGCGGCCAACGCGTCGGCGACGGGTTCGATGTCGCCCTCGACCCGGATGCCGACCATCGCCTGGCGGGTGAAGCCGACGGTGAGCGGGTCCGTGACGGCGACGATCTGCATCACGCCCTGGTCGAGCAGCTTCTGGACGCGCTGCCGCACGGCCGCCTCGGACAGGCCGACGGCCTTGCCGATGGCGGCGTACGGGCGGCGCCCGTCCTCCTGGAGCTGCTCGATGATCGCCTTGGAGGCGGCGTCGAGGGGAACGCTGGCGTTCCGGTCGCGGTTGGCCACGCGGCCACTGTGCCTGATCGTTCGCGCGTTCGCAAGCGTGGAAACTGCTGATTTCGTCGTGATCTTGGAAAACGTATGCGGATTTCATTGCCGGAGCGCACTCCGCCTGTCGATACCAGCAGTCGTGCGGCTACCCTGGCACCGTACGCGCGCGCCCCCGAGGGCCGCCGCACGTACCGCCACCAGTGGACCGCGCCGCTCCGGGTGCGGCCACTCGGGACCCTTCGTACGCCGGACCCGCCGACGTACCATGGCGCCGGAATCTGCAACGCCGCAGGCCCAGACCGAGGAGAGATCCGTGAGCGACCTTCGCACGCTGCGCAACTACATCAACGGTGAGTTCGTCGACGCGGTCGACGGCCGCACGCTCGACATCGTCGACCCGACCACCGGCGAGGTCTACGCGACGTCGCCGCTGTCCGGTGCCGCTGACGTGGACGCCGCCATGGCCTCGGCCGCCGCCGCGTTCCCGATCTGGCGCGACTCCACCCCGAGCACCCGGCAGAAGCTGCTGCTCAAGATCGCCGACGCGGTCGAGGCCCGCGCCGACGAGATCGTCGACACCGAGGTGCGCAACACCGGCAAGCCCCGCGCGCTGACCCTCTCCGAGGAGATCGGCCCGATGGTGGACCAGATCCGGTTCTTCGCCGGTGCGGCCCGCATGCTGGAGGGCAAGGCCGCCGGTGAGTACATGGACGGGATGACCTCGATCATCCGCCGCGAGCCGGTCGGCGTCTGCGCCCAGGTCGCGCCGTGGAACTACCCGATGATGATGGCCGTCTGGAAGTTCGCCCCGGCCATCGCCGCGGGCAACGCCGTCGTGCTGAAGCCCTCCGACACCACCCCGGCCTCCACCGTGCTGCTGGCCGAGATCATCGGCGGCGTGCTCAAGGAGCTGGAGCTGCCGGCCGGCGTCTTCAACGTCATCTGCGGCGACCGCGAGACCGGCAAGCTGATGGTCGAGCACAAGACCCCGGCGATGGCCTCCATCACCGGCTCGGTGCGCGCCGGCATCTCGGTCGCCGAGTCCGCCTCCAAGGACGTCAAGCGCGTCCACCTGGAGCTGGGCGGCAAGGCCCCGGTCGTGGTCTTCGAGGACGCCGACATCGCCGAGGCCGTCGAGGGCATCTCGGTGGCGGGCTACTTCAACGCCGGCCAGGACTGTACGGCCGCCACCCGCGTGCTGGTCCACGAGTCGATCCACGACGCCTTCGTCGAGGCGCTGGCCAAGGCCGCGGCCGAGACCAAGACCGGCGGCGTGGACGACGAGGACGTGCTGTACGGCCCGCTGAACAACGCCAACCAGCTGAAGCAGGTCTCCGGCTTCATCGAGCGGCTGCCCGCCCACGCCAAGGTCGAGGCCGGCGGCCACCGGGTCGGCGACAAGGGGTACTTCTACGCCCCGACCGTCGTCTCCGGCCTGAACCAGGACGACGAGATCATCCAGAACGAGGTCTTCGGCCCGGTCATCACCGTGCAGAAGTTCACCGACGAGGACCAGGCCGTCGAGTACGCCAACGGCGTCGAGTTCGCGCTGGCCTCCTCGGTGTGGACCAAGGACCACGCCCGCGCCATGCGGATGTCGCGCCGCCTGGACTTCGGCTGCGTCTGGATCAACACCCACATCCCGCTGGTCGCCGAGATGCCGCACGGCGGCTTCAAGAAGTCCGGCTACGGCAAGGACCTGTCGGCGTACGGCTTCGAGGACTACACCCGGGTGAAGCACGTCATGACCGCGATCTGAGCGGGTCGTGACCGTTGGACGAGGTATGACCGCGATCTGAGCGGGTCGTGACCGTTGGACGAGGTATGACCGCGATCTGATTCAGGTCGTATGAACCGACCATGGGCCCGGGTCTTCTCGACCCGGGCCCTGTGTCTTTGCACCCTGTCGACGGTTGGCGCGACCGGCTGACACGATGGAACTGCCCTTCGGGGACGGGCCCGCCCTAGCCTTACCGGCATGAGCATTCCCACCGCTGACTCAGCCGCCGGCCAGGCCGTCAAGGCCGTCGACCGCGCGCACGTCTTCCACTCGTGGTCCGCCCAGGCGCTGATCGACCCCCTCGCGGTGGCCGGCGCCGAGGGCTCGTACTTCTGGGACTACGACGGCAACCGCTACCTCGACTTCTCCTCGCAGCTGGTCAACACCAACATCGGCCACCAGCACCCGAAGGTGGTCGCCGCGATCCAGGAGCAGGCGGCGAAGCTCTGCACCATCGCCCCCGGCTTCGCGGTCGAGGCGCGCAGCGAGGCCGCCCGGCTGATCGCCGAGCGCACCCCCGGCGACCTGGACAAGATCTTCTTCACCAACGGCGGCGCCGAGGCCAACGAGAACGCCATCCGGCTGGCCCGGCTGCACACCGGCCGGCAGAAGGTGCTGTCCACCTACCGCTCGTACCACGGCGCCACCGCCAACGCGATCGCCCTCACCGGCGACCCGCGGCGCTGGCCCAACGAGAGCGGCGTCTCCGGCGTGGTGCACTTCTGGGGGCCGTACGCCTACCGCTCCAACTTCCACGCCGAGAACGAGGCGCAGGAGTGCGAGCGCGCGCTGGAGCACCTGGAGCAGGTGATCGCGTTCGAGGGGCCCGGCACCGTCGCGGCGATCATCCTGGAGACCGTGGTCGGCACCGCGGGCATCCTGGTCCCGCCGGCCGGCTACCTGGCCGGGGTGCGGGAGATCTGCGACCGCTACGGGATCGTGTTCATCCTGGACGAGGTGATGGCCGGCTTCGGCCGCACCGGCGAGTGGTTCGCCGCCGACCACTGGGGCGTCACCCCGGACCTGCTCACCTTCGCCAAGGGCGTCAACTCGGGCTACGTGCCGCTGGGCGGCGTGGCGATCAGCGCCGAGATCGCGGCCACCTTCGCCGAGCGGCCCTTCCCCGGCGGGCTCACCTACTCCGGCCACCCGCTGGCCTGCGCCTCCGCGGTGGCGACCATCACCACCATGGCGGAGGAGGGCATCGTCGAGAACGCCAAGCACATCGGCGAGACGGTGCTCGGCCCCGGCCTGCGCGAGCTGGCCGAGCGGCACCCGTCGATCGGCGAGGTCCGCGGCCTCGGCGTGTTCTGGGCGCTGGACCTGGTGAAGAGCCGGGAGACCCGCGAGCCGCTGGTGCCCTACAACGCGGCCGGCGCCGCCAACGCGCCGATGGGCGAGCTGGCCGCGGCCTGCAAGCAGCGCGGGCTCTGGCCGTTCGTCAACATGAACCGCTTCCACGTCGTCCCGCCGTGCACCGTCACCGAGGAGGAGGCCAAGACCGGCCTCGCGGTCCTGGACGAGGTGCTGTCGCTCACCGACGCGCACACTGTCTGACGTACCAACCAGGACGGCCCCGAGCACCCGCGTGCCCGGGGCCGTCCCACGCTCCGGAAGGCCGCTCATGCCCAGCAGCTCCACCCTGACCCGCCGTCCTCCCGCCTCCAGCCCCGTCCGCCGGCGTTCCGTGCTCGGCGGGGCCGCGCTGCTCGGCGCCGGCGTGCTGACCGGTTGCGGCATCCCGGCCGCGTACGTGGCCGAGGACCGCCGCTCGGCGCCGGACCGTTCGGAGGACGACAAGCGGCTCGTCTTCTCCAACTGGACGCAGTACATCGACACCGACGACGCGGGCGGGCGCCCCACCCTGGACGCCTTCAGCGAGAAGACCGGGATCGCGGTCGGCTACACCGAGGACATCAACGACAACGACGAGTTCTTCGGCAAGATCAGCCCGGTGCTCACCCAGGGCGCCGCCCCCGGCCGGGACCTGATGGTGATCAGCGACTGGATGGCCGGGCGGTACGTCTCGCTGGGCTGGGTGCAGGCGATGGACCGGGCCAACCTGCCCAACGTCACGGCCAACCTGGACCCGCAGCTGGCCGAGCCGGCCTTCGACCCCGGGCGCCGGCGCAGCGTGCCGTGGCAGTCCGGGATCACCGGCATCGCCTACAACCGCAAGGCGCTCGGCCGGGAGATCAGGTCCACCGCCGACCTGTGGGCGCCCGACCTCAAGGGCCGGGTCACGCTGTTCGCCGGGCTGGACGAGGCGCTCGGGCTGCTGATGCTCTCCCAGGGCGCGGACATCGCGAAGTTCACCGACGACGACGCGCGCCGCGCGATGGACCTGGTGCAGAAGACGGTGGACAGCGGCCACGTCCGGCGCTTCACCGGCAACGACTACACCAGCGACCTCGCCTCCGGTGCGGCGCTCGCCTGCCAGGCCTACTCCGGCGACGCCGTCCAGCTGACCGCCGAGAACCCGGACATCGAGTTCGTGGTGCCGGAGGAGGGCGGCGAGCTGTGGGCGGAGAGCCTGATGATCCCCAACCGGGCCGCCCACAAGCGCAACGCCGAGCTGCTGATCGACTACTACTACCAGCCCGAGGTGGCCGCCGAACTCGCCGCGTTCGTCCAGTACATCTGCCCGGTGCCGGCCGCCCGCGAGGTGCTGGCGGCCAGCGGCGACAAGGAGAAGGCCGAACTCGCCGAGAACCCGCTGGTGTTCCCGACCGACGGGATGCGCGCCCGGCTGCACACCATGCGCGACGTCACCTCGGCCGAGCGGCCCGAGCTGCACAAGGTCTGGGGGCGCATCACCGGGGTGTGACCGCTACCGCCGGACGGCGTCCAGGGCGAGCAGCGCCACGTGCAGGGAGAGGCAGGACTCCACCTGGTCGAGGTCGACGCCGAGGATCCGCTCGACCTTGTGCAGCCGGTCGTAGAAGGACGGCCGGGACAGGTGCGCGGCGTCCGCGGCGGCCGACTTGTTCCGGCCCTGCTCCAGGTAGATCCGCAGCATCTGCACCAACTGGCCGTTGTGCTCGGCGTCGTGGGCCAGCAGCGGGCCCAACTCCCGTTCCACGTACGTCTGCAGCCGGGCGTCGTCGCGCAGCAGGTGGAGCAGGCCGCGCAGCCGGACGTCCGGCAGGCGGTAGTAGGAGGAGCTGCGGCCGCCGGGCGCGTCGTGCAGGGCGGCGTCGGCGACCTGGGTGGCCTCCAGCAGGGTGCGCCGGGCGTCGCGCACCGAGCCGACCGAGGAGCCGACCGCGACCACCGGGCCCGCCGGGTCGCCGCCCTCCCGTCCGGCCTCGGCGGACATCCGGCGCAGCGCGGCGGAGAGGGCGTCCAGCGAGGCGTGCTCGTCCTGCTGGGTGCCGAGCGTGATCAGCAGCCCGACGGCCTCGTCGTCCAGCGCGCCGACCAGGGCGGTCAGCCGGCAGGCCCGGACGGCGCCGGCGGCCAGTTCGGTGAAGTCGCGCAGCCGGGCCTGCGCCTCCAGCGCGGCCGGGATCGGGCCGCGCCGCTGCCGCAGCACCACGCCGACCAGCCGGCGGCCCTCCAGCGGGATGCCGAGGGCCTGGGCGCGCAGCGCCGCCTCGGAGACGGTCAGCGCGTGGGTGAGGATGCCGGACAGCAGGGTGCGGTGGGTCTGCCGCTCCAGGCTCTCCCGGTCGCGCACCACCAGCCGGTTGAGCGCCAGCGCGGAGGCGCCGCGCTCCAGCAGCATGGTGTGCGGGTGGGCCTCGCCCTCGGGCAGCGGGCCGGGCTCCTGCACCAGCACCAGCCGGCCCCAGTCCTGGCCGCGGGCTCCGACGGTGGTGACCAGCCAGCCGCTGCGCGGGTCGTGGCCGGTGCGCCCAGCCGGACGGACGCCGCGCGAGCGGCGTTCCCAGTCCTCCAGCACCTCGGCCTCCGGGCGTCCGGCGGCGTCGTGGGCGAGCACCTGGTGGGCCAGGTTCTCCAGGACGACCGGGGCGCCGGCCATCCGGGACACCTGGCGGATCACCTCGGGCGGCTCGGCGCCCTCCACCACCAGCTCGTTGAAGACCTGGTGGACCGACTCGGAGATCCGCAGCTGCTCCAGCTGGGAGTTGACCACCAGGGCGTGCACGGCCTCGGTGACGGCGACGAAGCGCAGCTCGCGGCGGAGCGTGATCAGCGGCAGTCCGCGCTGCTCGGCGGCGTTGACCAGGGCGCGGGGGAGCGAGTCGAAGTAGCGCCGCCCGAACTCGACGACCAGGCCGGCCACCCCGACCTCGTCCAGCTCGCGCACGTAGCGGGCCAGGCCCTCGCGGTCCTCGGGCAGGGCGATGCCGGTGGTCAGCACCAGTTCGCCGCCGCGGAGCATCCCGGCGACGTCGGGCAGTTCGCTGACGTGGACCCAGCGGACCGGCCGCTCCAGGTGGTCGGCGCCGGCCACCACCTGGGGCAGGCCGCGCCGCATCACGTCGAGGTCGAGGACTCGGGCGACGGTGGGGAGCATCGCGGGCCTCCGGGGGCTGTGGAGAGCGGAGCCGGGGCTCCGGGCGTTCTGGTTTCGGGTGACGCGGTCAGGGTGACGCGGTCGGGGTGTGCGGTCAGGGTCGTGCAGTCAGGGTGTCAGGTAAATCATCCATCCCCCCGACGACCTGTTGCCCTGCCCGCACCCTTGCACCCTGTAAGGCCCTTCGTGCCGAGGTTGTCGAAGTGACCCTTGTCACCCCAACCCCGCAGCAGGCAAGGTCAGCGGGACCGCAGACCCCCACCGCGGACGCGTGACCCCGCAGCGGTCGAACCACGGCACTTGGAGGAACCAGATGGACCTGACCGACTTCGGCCCGGGCGCGCAGTACATCGCGGGACGCCAGACCAGGGGGAGCGGCGAGCCCTTCCAGGTCGTCAACCCCGCCGACGGCAGCGTGGTCGAGCAGGTCGCGCTGGCCACCGCCGGGGACGTGGACACCGCCGTCGCCGCCGCCAGGGCGGCCCTGCCCGGCTGGTCCTCGGCCACCCCCGGTGCGCGCTCCGAGGCGCTCACCCGGCTGGCCGCCGTGCTGGCCGGGGCGGCCGACGACCTGGCCCGGGTGGAGACCGCGCAGACCGGCAAGCCGGTCAAGCTGGCCACCGAGTTCGACGTGCCCGGCACCGTCGACAACGCCGCCTTCTTCGCCGGCGCCGCCCGCAACCTGGAGGGCAAGGCGGCCGGCGAGTACTCCGGCGACCACACCTCGTACGTGCGGCGCGAGGCGGTCGGCGTGGTCGGCTCGATCTCGCCGTGGAACTACCCGCTGCAGATGGCCGCCTGGAAGATCCTCCCGGCGATCGCCGCGGGCAACACCATCGTGCTCAAGCCGGCCGAGCTGACCCCGCTGACCTCGCTGATGTTCGCCCGGGCCTGCACCGCCGCCGGCATCCCGGACGGCGTGGTCAACGTGGTCACCGGCGCCGGGCGCACCGCGGGCGAGCACCTGGTCGGGCACCCGGACGTCGCGATGGTCTCCTTCACCGGCTCCACCGGCGTCGGCAAGCGGGTCGCCGAGATCGCCACCGCGGGCGTCAAGCGCACCCACCTGGAGCTCGGCGGCAAGGCCCCGTTCGTGGTCTTCGACGACGCCGACCTGGACGCCGCGGTGCACGGAGCGGTCGCGGCCTCGCTGATCAACGGCGGCCAGGACTGCACCGCCGCCACCCGCGCCTACGTCCAGCGCCCGCTGTACGACGCCTTCGTGGCCGGGGTGGCCGAGCTGTACGCGGCGATCCGGATCGGCGACCCGCTGAGCCCGCGCACCGACCTCGGCCCGCTGGTCTCGTACGCCCACCGGGACCGGGTGGCCGGCTTCGTGGAGCGCGCCCGCTCGTACGCCACCGTGGTCACCGGCGGCCGGGCCCCGGAGAAGGGCCACGACGGCACCGACCTCACCCGGGGCGCGTACTACCGGCCGACCCTGATCACCGGCGCGGCGCAGGACAGCGAGGTCGTGCAGGGCGAGATCTTCGGCCCGGTGCTGGTGGTGCTGCCCTTCGACGGCGACGACGAGGGCCTGCGGCTGGCCAACGACACCCCGTACGGGCTGGCCGCCTCCGCCTGGACGAGCAACGTGCACCGCTCGCTGCGCGCCACCCGGGAGATCGCGGCCGGCTGCGTCTGGGTCAACGACCACATCCCGATCATCAGCGAGATGCCGCACGGCGGCTACAAGGCGTCCGGCTACGGCAAGGACATGTCCCAGTACTCGCTGGACGAGTACACCCAGGTCAAGCACGTCATGTTCGACACCACCGCGGTGGCCCGCAAGGACTGGCACCGCACCGTCTTCGGAGACAGATAACCCCCGGACCACGCGGGTGCCCCCACACCCCATCTCCCCCAGGAGGCCCGTTCCATGGCGTTCAACGAGCTCACCGACGGTCTGCCCGAACCGGTCCGAAGGGCCTGGGAACGCAGTCTGACCAGCGGCCGGGCCGCGCTCGGCCGCCGCACCCTGCTGCGCGCCGCCGCGCTGAGCGCCGGAGCGGGCACCCTGGCCGCCTGCGGGATCCCGGCGGCCCCCCGGGCGACCGGCGACTCGACCGCGAACGCCGCCAAGGACCTCTCGGAGACGCAGAAGGAGGTCGACTTCTCCAACTGGCCGTTGTACGTGGACACGGACGAGAAGGACAAGGAGAAGCACGGCACCCTGGAGGCCTTCACCGAGGCCACCGGGATCAAGGTGAAGTACAACGAGGACGTCAACGACAACGTCGAGTTCTTCGGGAAGATCAAGCCGCAGCTCGCCTCCGGCCAGGACACCGGCCGCGACCTGATGGTGCTCACCGACTGGATGGCCGCCCGGCTGATCCGGCTCGGCTGGGTGCAGAAGCTCAACCCGGCGAACGTCACCACCGCGATCACCAATATCGAGTCGCGCTTCCGCGCCCCCGACTGGGACCCGGGGCGGCTCTACTCCTACCCGTGGGCCGGCATCCAGACCGTCGTCGCGTACAACCGGAAGGCGACCAGGGGGAAGGAGGTCACCAGCGTCTCCCAGCTGCTGGACGATCCCGACCTCAAGGGCCGGGTCACCTTCCTCTCCGAGATGCGCGACAGCATCGGGATGGTCCTGCTGGACCAGGGCAGGAGCACCGAGAGGTTCACCGCCGACGACTTCGACGGCGCGGTCGCCCGCCTCCAGAAGGCCGTCGACAGCAAGCAGATCCGCCGCTTCACCGGCAACGACTACGGCCAGGAGCTCTCCGCCGGCGACATCGCGGCCTGCATCGCCTGGGGCGGCGACCTGATCCAACTGCGCGCCGACAACCCGGACATCGAGTTCGTCATCCCGGAGAAGGGCTACATCGCCTCGACCGACAACATGCTGGTCCCGGCCAGGGCCCAGCACAAGGCGAACGCGGAGAAGCTGATCGACTTCTACTATCAGCCGAAGATCGCGGCGCAGCTGGTCGCGGGCATCGGCTTCGTCTCCGCCGTCACCGGGATGAAGGACGAGCTCGCCGGCATCGCCCCGGACACCGCGGCCAACCCGCTGGTCGTACCCACCCCCGAGATGGCGGGCAGGGCGCACGTGTTCCGCACGCTCTCCGAGAGCGAGGAGAGCGACTTCGAGCAGAAGTTCTCCAAGCTCATCGGCGCCTGACCCCCGCTCCCGGCAGAGAATCCCAGGAAGACACCACCCCATGACAGACCAGCAGCGCGACGCGGCCGTCGGCGGCGACGTCCGGCTCACCGGCATCGGCAAGACCTACGGCTCCTTCACCGCCGTCCACCCGCTCGACCTGACCGTCCCGCAGGGCTCGTTCTTCGCCCTGCTCGGCGCCTCCGGCTGCGGCAAGACCACCACCCTGCGCATGATCGCCGGCCTGGAGGAGCCCACCAGCGGCACCGTCCTGATCGGCGGCCAGGACGTCACCGCCCTGCCCCCGTACAAGCGGCCGGTGAACACCGTCTTCCAGAGCTACGCGCTCTTCCCGCACCTGGACATCTTCGAGAACGTCGCCTTCGGCCTGCGCCGGCGCGGCAGGAAGGACGTCAGGAAGCAGGTCGAGGAGATGCTCGAGCTGGTCGAGCTCGGCCAGTACGCCCGGCGCAAGCCGCACCAGCTCTCCGGCGGCCAGCAGCAGCGCGTCGCGGTCGCCCGCGCACTGATCAACCACCCGCAGGTGCTGCTCCTGGACGAGCCGCTCGGCGCGCTCGACCTCAAGCTCCGCCGCCAGATGCAGCTGGAGCTCAAGCGGATCCAGACCGAGGTCGGCATCACCTTCGTGCACGTCACCCACGACCAGGAGGAGGCCATGACCATGGCCGACACCATCGCGGTGATGAACGGCGGCCGGGTCGAGCAGCTGGGCGCCCCCGCCGACCTGTACGAGAACCCCGCCACCACCTTCGTGGCCAACTTCCTCGGCCAGTCCAACCTGCTGCCCGCCGAGGTCACCGGCACCGAGGGCGGCGACCTGCTGCTCAGCGCGGCCGGCGCCCGCCTCGCGGTGCCGAAGGCGCGCTGCGCCACCGACGCCAAGCGCGTCCACCTGGGCGTGCGCCCGGAGAAGATCACCATCACCCACGCCTCCGAGCAGGTCGCCGACGGCCGCAACCGGCTGGCCGGCACGGTGCTCGACTCCAGCTTCATCGGCGTCTCCACCCAGTACGTGGTGCGCACCGACGGCGGCCAGGAGGTCACCGTCTTCGAGCAGAACATGGAGCGCGACGCGCGGATCGTCCCCGGCGCCGCCGTCCAGCTGCACTGGAACCCGGCGCACTCCTTCGCCCTCGACGCCGCCCAGGCGATCGACGCGGGCACCGCGGAGGAGGCCGCATGACCACCACCACCCCGGCCGCGCCACCCCAGGTCATACCGCTGGAGGGACCGGCGCCGAAGCCCAGGCGCAAGCTCACCCCGTACTGGCTGCTGCTTCCCGGCATCGCCTGGCTGGTCGTCTTCTTCGCCGTCCCGCTGGTCTACCAGGCGTCGACCTCGCTGCAGAGCGGCTCGCTCGAAGAGGGCTTCAAGGTCACCTGGCACATATCGACCTACTGGGACGCCCTGGTCGAGTACCGGTGGCACTTCCTGCGCTCGTTCTCCTACGCGGCCGTCGCCACCGTGCTCTGCCTGGCCGTCGGCTACCCGCTCGCGTACACGATCGCCTTCAAGGCGAGCAAGCGCTGGCGCAACGTCATCCTGATCCTGGTCATCGCGCCGTTCTTCACCAGCTTCCTGATCCGCACGCTGGCCTGGAAGACCATCCTGTCCGACGGCGGCCCGGTGGTCGGCGCGCTGAACGCGCTGCACGTCCTGGACGTCACCAACCTGCTCGGCCTGACCAGCGGCGACCGGGTGCTGGCCACGCCGCTCGCCGTGGTCTGCGGCCTGACCTACAACTTCCTGCCGTTCATGATCCTGCCGCTGTACACCTCGCTGGAGCGGATCGACCCGCGCCTGCACGAGGCGGCCGGCGACCTCTACGCCCGGCCGTTCACCACCTTCCGCAAGGTCACCTTCCCGATCTCGCTGCCGGGCGTGGTCGCGGGCACCCTGCTGACCTTCATCCCCGCCTCCGGCGACTACATCAACGCCCAGCTGCTGGGCTCGCCGAGCGAGCAGATGGTCGGCAACGGCATCCAGAAGCAGTTCCTGAACGTGCTCGACTACCCCACGGCCGCCGCGCTGAGCTTCATCCTGATGGCCCTGATCCTGGGCATGGTGACGGTCTACATGCGCAAGGCCGGGACGGAGGATCTGGTCTGATGTCCCGGATTTCCAAGTGGATCCGCGCCCACCTGGTGGTGCTGGCCGGCCTGCTGGCCCTCGCCTACCTGGTGCTGCCCAACCTGGTCGTGCTCGCCTTCTCGTTCAACAAGCCGGTGGGCAAGTTCAACTACGAGTGGAACGAGTTCTCCACCGACGCCTGGACCAACCCCTGCGGCGTGGCCGACATGTGCCAGTCGCTCTCGCTCAGCCTGCAGATCGCGGTGCTCGCCACCATCGGCGCCACCGTGCTCGGCACCATGGTCGCCTTCGCGCTGGCCCGCTACCGCTTCCGCGGCCGCTCGGCCACCACCGCGATGATCTTCCTGCCGATGGCCATGCCCGAGGTGGTCATGGCCGCCTCGCTCGGGACGCTCTTCCTCAACATGCGCATCCCGTTCGGGTTCACCACCATCCTCATCGCCCACATCATGTTCTGCCTCAGCTTCGTGGTGACGGCGGTCAAGGCGCGCGTGATGAGCATGGACCCGAGGCTCGAACAGGCCGCCCAGGACCTCTACGCGACCCCCGTCCAGACCTTCCTGAGGGTCACCCTGCCGCTGGCGGCGCCCGGCATCGCGGCGGGCGCGCTGCTCAGCTTCGCGCTCTCCTTCGACGACTTCATCATCACCCAGTTCAACTCGGGGCCGACCACGGTCACCTTCCCGATGTTCGTCTGGGGCGCCTCGCAGCGCGGCATCCCGGTGCAGGTGAACGTCATCGGCACCGCGATGTTCCTCGCCGCCGTCCTGCTGACCGTCGTCGGCCAGTGGCTGGGCAACCGCCGGAAGGCCACCGCCTGACGTACGGTCGACGACGGTGGCCAGTACAACCATCACCTATTCGTAGAAAGTGGCTGATAATGCATGGACTCCGCCCGCGCACTCAGTGACGCCAGGCCCACCCCCTTCTGGCTGGAGGATCCCGGCCGGCCGGCGGCACTGCCCGCCCTGGTCGGCGACACCACCTGCGACCTGCTGGTCGTCGGCGGCGGCTACTCCGGCCTGTGGACCGCCCTCATCGCCAAGGAACGCGACCCCTCGCTGGACGTCGTGCTGGTCGAGGGCAACGAGGTCGGGTGGGCCGCGTCCGGGCGCAACGGCGGGTTCTGCGCGGCCAGCCTGACCCACGGCTTCGGCAACGGCCTGGACCGCTGGCCGTCCGAACTGGCCCAGCTGGAACGCCTCGGTGCCGCCAACCTCGACGGCATCGAGGCCACCCTCAAGCGCTACGGCATCGACGCCGAGTGGGAGCGCACCGGCGAGATCGACGTCGCCACCCAGCCCCACCAGGTCGAGGAGCTCCACGAGATCGCCGAGGCGGTCGCCCGGTACGGCTTCGACATCACCGTCCTGGACGCCGACCAGCTGCGCGCCGAGGTCGACTCGCCGACCTTCCTCGGCGGCCTCTGGGACAAGGAGGGCGTGGCGATGGTCCACCCCGCCAAGCTCGCCTGGGGCCTCAAGGACGCCTGCCTGGGCCAGGGCGTGCGGATCTTCGAGCACACCCGGGCCACCGACCTGCGGGAGCACGGCAGCGGCATGGCCGTCCGCACCCCGTACGGCCGGGTCTTCGCCCGCAAGGTCGCGCTCGGCACCAACGTGTTCCCGTCGCTGCTCAAGCGGGTCCGCCCGTACGTCGTCCCGGTGTACGACTACGCGCTGATGACCGAGCCGCTCAGCGAGGAGCAGCTCGCCGCGATCGGCTGGCGCGGGCGCCAGGGCCTCGGCGACAGCGCCAACAAGTTCCACTACTTCCGGCTCTCCGCCGACAACCGGATCCTCTGGGGCGGCTACGACGCGGTCTACCACTTCGGCGGCCAGGTCCGGCACGAGTACGACCAGCGGCCGGAGACCTTCCGCACCCTGGCCAACCACTTCTTCCGCTGCTTCCCGCAGCTGGAGGGCCTGCGCTTCACCCACGCCTGGGGCGGCGCGATCGACACCTGCAGCCGCTTCTCGGCGTTCTTCGACACCGGGTACCGGGGCAAGGTCGCGTACGCGGTCGGCTACACCGGGCTCGGCGTCGGCGCGACCCGCTTCGGCGCCGAGGTGATGCTCGACCTGCTGGCCGGCGAGCGCACCGAGCGCACCTCGCTGGAGATGGTGCGCAGCAAGCCGCTGCCGTTCCCGCCCGAGCCGGTGCGCTGGGCCGGGATCGAACTCACCACCCGGTCGCTGGAGCGGGCGGACCGCAACGGCGGCCACCGCAACCTCTGGCTGCGCACCCTCGACCGGCTGGGGCTCGGCTTCGACAGCTGAACCGCTCAAACGCTGAACCACTGGAACGCTGAAATGCTGAACCGCTGATCTGCCGAAACGACTGAAGCCGTTGAAACCGTTGAAACCGTTGAAACCACGAACGCCCGTAGCCGGGTGCCCCTAGTCGTGTAATCGGGACCCGCCGTCCGCCTCTCCTTGGTGACGGCGGGTCTCGCTCTTCCCGCCGTCTCCGAACAGTACGAACGGCAAGAAGCGGGGACACGACATGGAGACCACCGGACTGCACTGGCTCGCCCAGGCGGCACCGGACCCGGAGGCCTTCCGGGACCAGTGGGAGCGCACCGGGCTGGGCCTGGTGCTGCTGCCGGCCGGCCGGCGTTGGGACGTCCTCTCCGTCCCCGGACGGCTCGGGCGCCCGGCCGCGGAGGTCCTGGACCCGCGCACCCGCGGTCCGGTCCTCACCGACTTCGGGGGCGGGCAGGTCAGCTTCCTGGTGCCCGTCGGCACCGCCGCCCGCTGGATCGGCACCGGCGTGCGCGGTGCGGGGGAGGGCACCTGGATCGTCGTCCCGCACCCCGGGCGCCGCAGCCGGGGCGTGCGCTGGCTGGTCCCGCCGGACGGCTCCGGGCGGCTCACCGACCCGGTGCTGCTGGAGCTCGCCCTGCACGAGGCGGCGGCCCGGCTCGGCGGCTGGTGAGCCCCGCCGTCTCGTGCGGAACCGGGGGCCCGGGGGGCGTGAGGAGGTGCCTGGGGGCGCCCGGTAGCGCTCCGGGCGCCCGGCGACTGGCGCGCGGAGCGGGCGGTCGCGTCAGACTGGAGGCGTGACCACCGTCCCGCACGCCGTCGACGCGTCCCTCCGCCCGGGCCCCGCCCAGCTGCGCCTGGCCGCGCTGGCCGCACCCGTCTGCGACCGGTACGGCCTCGCCCTGGCGGGAGGGCACGCGCTGCGCGCCCACGGCGTCGCGGCCTGCCCGCAGGACGGGCTGACCCTGGCGACCGGCGGCGCCGACCTGCCGGAGGTGGCCGCCGCGCTGGGCGAGGCGTACCGGACGGCGGGCGGCGGGGCCGTCGAGCGGCCGGGCACACCGCGGCTGGAACAGCTCACCGTCCGGCTGGCGCTGGGCGGGCGGTCGCACTCGGTGGAACTGCGCAAGGAACCGCTGGGACACCGGCCGGTCCGGTTCGACCTCGGTGCGCCCGGACCGGACGAGCCCCCGGCGGTGCTGCCGGTCGTCGCCCTGGAGGACGCGGCCGCGCTGACCACCGCGCTGCTCGTGGACCGGGGCATGCCCCGCGACCTGATCGACGTGCACGCCCTCACCCGCTGCTACCGGGAAGGCGAACTGCTCGCGCTGGCAGCCGAGTTGGACCCGGACTTCCAGCCCGCGGCGCTGGCCGAACGGCTGGAGGCGCTCGCCGAGGCGGCGGACGGGCGGTTCCGCGCCCGGGGCGTGCCGGCCGGGGAGGTGGCCGAGCTGAAGCGGTGGGCGCTGGCCTGGGCGCAGGACCTGCGGCTGGACCTGCTGGAGACCCGGGAGGCGGCGGACGGGCTGCACGACCCGTACCTGGAGGAGCCGGAGGACGGGGAGTCCTGACGCCCCGGTCCCGCGGGTGCCCGCGGTGTTTGGGTGCCCGCGCCGTTGGGGGCATTCGTGGTGGGTTCACACGTTCGGGCGAGTGACCGGACGACCTGTAAGGCTGAATCCACGATCCCCGTCAGCCTGTTCGTTGAGCTGCGCCGGAGCGGCCACCAGACTGGGAGACGAGCGCGGTAGCCCCGTGATTCCCGTCGCCCGGCCCACGTGCGGGCGGCGCCAGACCGGACCGGTGGCAGGACGCCGCCCGGGACTTCGGAGGCAGACGGACCTTGAGCAAGCACATCATTCACTGGATCGGCGGCAAGCCCGTCGCCACCGCCGGTGCGGCCCCCCGTCGCGGCGAGGTCTTCGACCCGGCCACCGGCCAGGTCGCCGGCCAGGTCGACTTCGCCGAGATCGCCGAGGTCGACCAGGCCGTGGCCGCCGCCGCCTCGGCCTTCACCGAGTGGCGCACCGCCTCGATCGCGAAGCGGACGACGGTGCTCTTCGCCTTCCGCGAGCTGCTGAACGCCCGCCGCGACGAGCTGGCCTCGATCATCGTGGCCGAGCACGGCAAGGTGCACTCCGACGCGCTCGGCGAGATCGCCCGCGGCCTGGAGGTCGTGGAGTACGCCTGCGGCATCCCGCAGCTGGTCAAGGGCGGCTTCACCGAGCAGGCCTCGACCGGCGTCGACGTCTACTCGATCCGCCAGCCGCTCGGCCCGGTCGCGATCATCTCGCCGTTCAACTTCCCGGCCATGGTGCCGATGTGGTTCTTCCCGATCGCCATCGCGGCCGGCAACACCGTCGTGGTGAAGCCCTCGGAGAAGGACCCGTCCGCCGCCAACTTCCTCGCCGAGCTGTGGAAGGAGGCCGGCCTGCCGGACGGCGTCTTCAACGTCGTGCACGGCGACAAGGTGGCCGTCGACCGCCTGCTGGAGCACCCGGACGTCAAGTCCGTCAGCTTCGTCGGCTCCACCCCGATCGCCCGCTACGTCTACGAGACCGGCACCCGCTACGGCAAGCGCGTGCAGGCCCTGGGCGGCGCCAAGAACCACATGCTGGTCCTGCCGGACGCCGACCTCGACCTCGCCGCCGACGCCGCCGTCAACGCGGGCTTCGGCGCGGCCGGCGAGCGCTGCATGGCGGTGTCCGTGCTGGTCGCGGTCGACCCGATCGGCGACGAGCTGGTCGAGAAGATCAAGCAGCGGATCGCCACCCTGAAGGTCGGCCCCGGCTGCAACGGCGAGTCCGAGATGGGTCCGCTGGTCACCGGCCAGCACCGGGACAAGGTCACCTCCTACGTGGAGTCCGGGGTCGCCGACGGCGCCGAGCTCGCGGTGGACGGCCGCAAGCACCCGGTCACCGCCGAGGACCGGAACGGCTCCCCGACGGCCGACGGCTTCTGGCTCGGCCCCACGCTGTTCGACCACGTGAAGCCCGGCATGTCCGTCTACAACGACGAGATCTTCGGCCCGGTCCTCTCGGTGGTGCGCGTCGACTCGTACGAGGAGGGCCTGGCGCTGATCAACGCCAACCCGTACGGCAACGGCACCGCCCTCTTCACCAACGACGGCGGCGCGGCCCGGCGCTTCCAGTTCGAGGTGGAGGTCGGCATGGTCGGCATCAACGTGCCGATCCCGGTCCCGGTCGCCTACTACTCCTTCGGCGGCTGGAAGGCCTCGCTGTTCGGCGACGCCCACGCGTACGGCCCGGACGGCGTGCAGTTCTTCACCCGGGGCAAGGCCGTGACCCAGCGCTGGCTGGACCCGTCGCACGGCGGCATCAACCTGGGCTTCCCCACCAACAGCTGATCCGCACGGCACCACCGGCCGGACCCCTCTCCCCGGGGTCCGGCCGGCCGTCTTTGCACGACGTTTGCATCGGTGCGTGGAAGCGCGTACAGTTCTTCGAGCTGCCTGGCAGGGAGCACCGGACACGCATCTGCGCGGACGGTCCCGCGGTGGCCAATCCTCTGAAACACCACTTCCGGTTCGTGCCGGTCGTTTGCGCTTTTCGGCGCTGTGACCTGGTGCTTATTCGGCGTGCTCGTTTTATCGGGTTGCGGTCGGATTCGCTTTTCGGAGCGGGGATCGGCTAGAGTTTGAAACGTCGGACAGGGCGTCAAACCCTGGAAGACACCGGCGAGTTGGATGAACGAAGCCCCGGAAACGGAGCGGAAAACATCTGATAAGCTGGAAACACGAAAGAACGAAGCCCGGAGGGTC